>CAMCES010000097.1 GCA_945873925.1 Bordetella parapertussis | reverse complement strand
TATTGGGGCGAGGACCGCACGGTTTTCATTGCCCATGCCCAAGGCTGCACCCTGACCGATGTGGATGGTCGCGATTTTGTTGACTTTCGCTTGGGCTACGGGCCGATCATCTTGGGCTACCGCGATCTACGCGTGGACAACGCCGTCATTGAACAGATCTCGCAACGCGGAACGCTCACTGGCTTTGCCACCGAACTCGACACCACCGTGGTGAAACAAATCAAAGCGCTTTGCCCACAGATCGACAAAGTGCGCTTCGCCAACTCTGGCACCGAGGCCGTCATGGGCGCGGTGCGCACCGCCCGTGGCTTCACCAAGCGGGACCGCATCGCCATCGTCGAAGGTTCGTTCCATGGCCTCTGTGACGAGATGATGTGGAAATCTGACATCGAACATTGGCAACCAGGCAGCGGCTTGACGCCCGATGTGATTTCTTTTGGCGTCGGTGTGCCTGAACGAAGCCGATCGCTCTTGAGCATCATCAGCCACAACGATTTTGAGCACCTGGAAAACCTGTTCAAGACCGAGGGCGAGCTCCTGGCCTGTGTGGTGATCGAACCGATCATTGGTAACGCGGGCAGCGTGGCTGCCAGCCAAGCATGGCTGCAGCGCTTACGCGACCTTTGCACACAATACGGCTCGCTGCTGATCATCGACGAGGTGAAGTCGGGTTTTCGGGTGGCCAAGGGCGGCGCACAGTCTTTGTATGGCATCACCGGCGACTTGAGCACCTATGCCAAAGCCATGGGCAATGGCTATCCCGTGGCTGCGTTTGGCGGGCGTGCCGAGGTAATGGATGTGGTCGGCTCAGGCCCTGGTCGCGTGGTGCACGGCGGTACCTACACCGCCAACCTGGTGGCCCTGAGCGCAGCCCAGGCCACCTTGCGCATCTTGAGCGACACCGATGCGCTGCAAACCATCAACCAAACCGGCGACAAGCTCAAAGCCTTGCTCAGCCGGGTGTTCACCGCGGCAGGGGTGGAACACGCATTCGCTGGGCCTTCTGCCATGTTTGGTATCCACTTCAGTGCCACTGTGCCGACCAACTACCGTGATTGGCGAACAACAGACAGCGCACTCTACAACCGCTTTGCCTGGGCATTGATTGACCGCGGCTTCATGCTCGAGCCCGATTCCCGCGAGCCTTGGTTTGTCTGCGAGGCCCATCAGCACATGGACTTTGGCCAGCTCGAAGACATGGCCACCCAAGCCATGCGGAAAGCGCTTTGAGCGCAGCAAAGGGTAAACACTCTATTGACCATCGATAAATCGGCCATAGTTCAGGTTAGCTGTTAAAGCTATCTTGCAGTGGCCTGCGCGTTTTTTACACAGTCGGTACAACAGGGATTTTCAGATGCTCGTCCGCCTCTTGTATGTCAGCCAACCAGTCGGCCCCATCACCACCGCGGTCACTTCATCCTTGCTGGCCCTGTCAAGTCAATTCAACAGAAAAGAAAACATCTCAGGCGTGCTTTGCCAGGGCTCGGGTTTGTACATGCAGGTATTGGAGGGCGAGAGAGACAAAGTCAATCGCCTGTTTGGTAAAATCATGACTGATAAACGTCACCATCGTGTCGAGTTGCTCTCCATGGAAGACATCACTGAAAGGCAATTTGGACACTGGTCTATGGCGCTTGTGCATTTGTCCACGGACGATCCGATGGTGAAAATGGGACACCCCGAATTCGACCCCTACTCTGCCAGCAGCAGCGACGCCATGAAACTGATCCTCAACCTGATAAAGTCAGGAATTCCTATTGACAAGGCCGGAGAGTGACATGCGGTTGTCAGACCTCGACATAGCACAGGGCATGCAGGGCATGGACGGTTGGGTCTTAGCCCAAGACAAGTCGTTCATTCAAAAAGAATGGGACTTTGACAGTTTTCCGACTGCCATGGCTTTCTTTGCTTCAGTGGGTAAGTTGGCTGAAGAGGCCGATCACCATCCGGAATGCCTATCTAGCCATACCCAAATGAGGATCCGCTTATGGACGCATGATGCCAACGGGTTAACTGAAAAAGATTTTCAACTGGCGCAACAGATTGATGACCTGGGCAAGCAGTCGTTAATTTAATTTGCTTTTCTTGACACTGCAGTAGTACTGATCACCGCCTGAGCCACTCACCTCTACAAACACTTGCCCTTCAATGGCGTATGTGTCTCTTCGCACAATCCCACCCATCATCTCAGCCTCGGACAGGCAACGCCAGTTTTGCGTATCCTTGATGCTGCAACCTGACAATGAACGCTGGTTCAGCAATGTTGCGACTTGCCATGTCTTCTCTGTCACCTTGCCCCCAGAGAGATCCACGTCATACGAAGCTGGACTGGATCCAAAAGCACTGCATTGGTTTTCACAACTTTGCGGCGTTGAGGCAACTTGCTTGAGCGGACATTCACGAAACTCATGAAATCCGTCCGAGGCATTCGCCAAGACGCTGGCGCAAACTGACAGAAGATATAGTGCGACGATTTTGCTTAGGTACTTCACTTTGCTTTTCTCCCGCTTTCGCTGATGGCTTACCAACTGTGCACCGTTTGATGGACTGAATTTACCACGCGCTACGGACGAATAAAAAAGTACCGGCCAAAGCTAATGCCGTTTGCTGCGCTCTCGAGAAGCTAGGCTTTTGAAACTGAATCGATCAGATGAATCACGCCGTTGTTGCTGACCTTGACTGAAGCGCCGTTGATCGTCGCTGCATTTTGGCCATCTATTCTCAAAACACCCGCAGCCATCACGTTTGAATGGGCATCATAAGATGTATGTTTAAATCAACCACTGACCACAAGACCAAGCTGATTGCAGTCAACATTTTGTTGTCTTGGCAATGTCATTTCAACCTTTCCTTTGGATCACTCAGCCATGTATAAAACAGCAACATCCTTGATTACCAACTTAAGCCTATCGATGGTGTTGACTGTTGGATTGACTGGCTGGTTAATCAAAACTGTCCACGCTCAAGATGTCGCAGCTACACTGGAAACGGCCATTCAGGCGCCACACCGCTCGGACGCCAACCGGGCACGTGATCAATACCGTCATCCCAAAGAGACGCTG
>CAMCES010000096.1 GCA_945873925.1 Bordetella parapertussis | reverse complement strand
CGATTCAACATGGCCAGCAATTGGGGCGCCACAGCCAACACCGCATCCAAGCGCGCTTGGACCGCCGTGTTGTTCAACCCCCGAACCTCGCAAGGTAAACGCAGATTCTCAAGCACCGTGAGTGTCGGAAAGATGATGCGCTCTTCGGGTGCGTAGCCCATGCCCAAGCCAGCACGCGCATGCGGAGGCTGGTCCAACAGGTTGTGGTCATCCAACATCACGCGTCCTGATTTGGTCTGCACCAAACCCATGATGCTGCGAAGCAAGGTGGTCTTGCCGGCGCCATTGCGCCCCACCACAGCCACCGTGGTGCCTGCCGTCATGGATGCACTGATGCTTCGCAACACCTGCACGCCAGCGATATCCACACAAAGTTGTTCAAGGTGCAACATCAGCGGTCTCCCAAAATTTCACGCCGAATTTGGGAGTTGGACAAGACTTCGTCGGGCGTGCCATCCGCGGCGATGCGCCCAGCAATCCAGGCTGCCACGCGGGTGGCATAGCGTCTGACAATGTCAATGTCATGCTCTACAAACCAAGGGGTGACTTGGCGCTCACGCATGGCTTGCATCACGGTGTCCATCAAAAGCATCTTGTCTTCGGAGGCCACCCCACTGGTGGGTTCATCCATGATCATCAGTTGGGGGCGCAGCATCAGTGCCATGGCCACGTCCAGCAATTTACGCTGACCCTCCGGTAATGCCATGGCAGAAACTTCTGCACGCTCGCGCAAACCCACCAGCGCCAACGTGTCATCTACCTCGCGCTTGTCCACAGCATCTGACAAAGGCGTCCAAAAAGAAAGGCCACCCCGACGGCCAACTGCAGCAATTTCCAAGCATTGCCGAACGGTATGGTCTAGAAAAAGCTGCGGTAATTGGAAAGAACGGGCCAAACCCAAACGAACGATATGGCGGGGTTCGCGCTGAGTGATGTCTTGGCCATTGAAAAAAACCCGACCACTCGTAGGCTTGATGAAGCCTGTGCAAATATTGATGAAAGTGGTTTTGCCCGCACCATTTTGGCCAATCACTGCCAGCCTTTCGCCACTGTAAAGCTCGAAATCGATGCTGTCAGCCGCCACCACGCCGCCAAAAGCCAATTGCAGACCTGTGGTCTGTAAAAGTGCGCTCATGGTTTGTTTCCTGTGGGCGCGTCTGATTTGGAGCGCAGCAAACCCATGATGCCATCGGGTGCAACAAGGATGACGATGATCAAGGTCACACCCAGCAGCATTTGCCAAACGCCAGTCATGTAGGCCGAGGCAAATAACTTGACGGCTTCAAACACCACCGCACCCACAAAAGAACCCAAGGCATGCCCTGAACCACCCAAGATGGTGATGAACACGTACTCACCTGAACGAAACCAGGAACCGATGTCAGGCGTGACCAAGCCTTGCACCAGGACAAACAGCGCACCAGACAAGCCAACCAAGACCGCTGATAGGACATAGCCCTGCCACAGAATCCGCTTGGCCGATAGCCCAAGGTATTCCAGGCGCGTCTCGTTGGACTTGATGGCCGACAAAGCCTCGCCAGCCGCGGATTTGAAATAGCGTTGAATCAGCCAAACCAGCAAGGCGGAGCACACCAGCGCGATGACCAACAAGGCGGTTTCAAATTCGCTACGCTCGAGCGTCTGCCCAAGCAAATCGGGCCGTTGAATGCGCAACCCGTCCGTGCCGCCCGTGAAGTTGTAAAACTTGCCCAACATGGAAAACACCACCATGCTCAGCGCCAAATTCAGCATGCCAAAAAAGATACCGCGGTAGCGCACCACAAACAAGCCAATCACGGCGCCGGCCACGCCACTGCAGAGCATGCCTACCAGCACCAAAATCAGACCATCGGTGCCAGGGAATGAGCGCGCAGTGAATGCCACGCCGTAAGCAGAAATTGCTGCGAACAAGGCATGGCCAAAAGAGACTTGTCCTGCGCGCATCATGATGGCCACGCCCAGGCTCGCCATGGCGTAGCACAAGCCCATAATCAAAGGGGTTTTGCTCCAAGGAAACACCAAACCCAAGATCAGGCATGTAACAGCACCCGCCCACGCGATGTTGCGAACCATGTCAGATCCTTCGCGCTTGCGCGACAGAAAACAAGCCGTTGGGTCTGACGAGCAAAACCAAGACCATGATCAGATAAGGCACAGCCACTTCCCATTCCGGGGCCATGTAAACCGCCACAGCGCGTGTCAGTCCGATCAACAGTGAGGCCAACAACGCCCCTGATATTTGACCTAAACCCGCAGTGGCCACCACGGCAAATGACAGCACGATCATGTCTGCACCCGCGCCGGGCACCATGGAGGTGGTGGGTGCGGCCATCGCACCGCCAAGCGCACCCAAGGTGGCTCCCAGTACAAAGGTCAGCCAGCCAATCCGTTTGGCATGGATGCCCAGCGCGGTTGCCATTTCACGGTGATGGGTCACAGCCACCACCTGTTTGCCCAGCGAGGTGAAGCGCAGGAAAAACAACAGACCCGCATAGCTAGCCAAGGCAGTCAGGGGAATGATGATCAATTGATAGGTGGTGTAGGTCACTTCAAAAAAAGACACCGTGCCCAGACGGCCAATCACCTCAGGGGCAGAGTAAGGCTGCGTGCCCCATAGCAGTCTTTGTAAGTCTTCAAGCACTATGAAAGCGGCAAACGTCATCAGCAGTTGTTGCACCGGGTCACGTTGTTGAACGTGTCGCAGCAAACCGGCCTCGAGCCCGGTACCCAACACCAAGCCAACCAACAAAGCGGCAGCAAGCAGACACAAAAGCAAAACAGTGGTTGAGGGCTCGTGGTTCATGGCCAACAAGCTGAGGTAAGAGGCGGTATAGCCACCAAAAGCGTAAAAGGCACCATGGGCCACATTGACAATGCCCATCACGCCGCATATCAAAGTCAAGCCCAAGGACACCATGAACAACAAACCAGCATAAGACACGCCGTCGGCCATCGCCAGCAACATCAAATCAGTGGTCATGGACAAGACTCAGAAAATCGGTGTGGGTTGCCATGCAACAAGATACCTGAAGGCCAAATAAATGAACGAACCATGCAATGTAAAAGATTTCACGAGCAGCAT
>CAMCES010000095.1 GCA_945873925.1 Bordetella parapertussis | reverse complement strand
TGGCTTGCCACATTGGGCGCAAAACCGCCTTCATCCCCCACGGCCACGCTCATGCCCTTGTCGTGCAAGATCTTCTTGAGCGCATGAAAAACTTCAGCGCCGTAGCGCAGCGCTTCGCGGAAGTTCGGCGCGCCTACCGGGATGATCATGAACTCCTGCAGGTCGAGGTTGTTGTTGGCATGCGCGCCGCCGTTCACCACATTCATCATCGGTACCGGCATTTGATTCGCGCCCATGCCGCCAAAGTAGCGGTACAGCGGTAAACCCGACTCTTCGGCCGCCGCCCGCGCCACGGCCATGGACACCGCCAGCATGGCATTGGCGCCCAGTCGGGATTTGTTCTCAGTGCCGTCGAGGTCGATCAGCGTCTTGTCCAAGAACGCCTGCTCAGAGGCGTCCAGACCCAATACGGCTTCAGAGATCTCGGTGTTGATGTGTTCCACTGCTTTGCGCACCCCTTTGCCCAGGTAGCGGTCTGGGTCGCCGTCACGCAATTCCATGGCTTCGCGGCTGCCGGTGGACGCGCCCGAGGGTACGGCAGCGCGGCCCATGGTGCCCGACTCCAGCAAGACGTCACATTCCACAGTGGGGTTGCCGCGTGAATCCAGGATCTCGCGGCCGACGATGTCAACAATTGCACTCATCAATGTCTTTCAAAACAAAAAAAGCAAATAAATCAAAAACCAAGCGAGGGTCAGACACCTTCAGCGATCACTATGCGCATGATGGCTGCCCCCTGGCGTGCTGCACGTGCCTTGGCGTATTCGGGCGATGATTCAAAGCGCCGGGCTGCTTCCATGCTCGGAAACTTGAGAAGCACCATTCGGTCTGGTACCCAGTCACCTTCGGCAACCTCTATCGCGCCGCCCCTGATGCAAATCTCTGCGCCATAGGCTTGCATGGCCGCCGTAGACAACTTTTTGTAGTCTTCGTACTGCGCCGGGTTGGTCACGGTCGAGTTGACAATCACATAGGCACTGGGCATGTTCAAACTCCGATCACATGTTCAAGGTAACCGTTTTTCTTTGTGACCGCATCAAGCGCCATCAAGGTCTCCAGCAACTGCTTCATGTGCTTGAGCGGCACGGCATTGGGGCCGTCGCTCAAAGCGCGGGCCGGGTCTGGATGGGTTTCCATGAACAGACCCGCCACGCCAACCGCCACCGCCGCACGCGCCAGCACTGGCACCATGTCCCGCTGGCCGCCACTGCTGCTGCCCTGGCCGCCCGGCAGCTGCACCGAGTGGGTCGCATCAAACACTACGGGGGCCCGGGTTTCCCGCATGATCGCCAGCGAGCGCATGTCACTCACCAAGTTGTTATAACCAAAGCTCGCGCCACGCTCGCAGGCCATGAAGCGGTCGTCGTCCAGACCCGCCTCGCGCGCCGCCGCGCGGGCCTTGTCGATCACGTGCTGCATGTCATGGGGCGCAAGGAACTGCCCCTTTTTGATGTTCACCGGCTTGCCTGATTGGGCTACCGCTCGGATAAAGTCGGTCTGCCGGCATAAAAAAGCCGGTGTTTGCAGCACATCCACCACTGCCGCCACTGCGGCGATTTGGTCTACCGAGTGCACGTCGGTCAGCACCGGCACCTGCAACTCGCGTTTAACTTTGGCCAAAATTTCCAGGCCCTGCGCCTGTCCCGGCCCACGGAAGCTGCTGCCGCTGGAGCGGTTGGCTTTGTCAAAGCTGCTTTTGAAAATGAAGGGGATGCCCAGGCTGCCGGTGATGTCTTTGAGCGCACCGGCGGTATCCATTTGCAGCTGCTCGGATTCGATCACACAGGGGCCAGCGATCAAAAAGAAGGGCTGATTCAGGCCAACTTCAAAGCCGCATAACTTCATCAGGCCACGGCCTTCAGGTTTTTGCCGCCGCTTTGGTGGTCGAGCGCCGCCTTGATGAACGCGTTGAAGAGCGGGTGTCCGTTCCAGGGTGTGGACTTGAACTCCGGGTGAAATTGGACACCAATGAACCAGGGGTGAATGCTGCTGGGCAACTCGACGATTTCGGTCAGCTGTTCACGTTGTGTCAGCGCCGAAATCACCAAGCCATGCTCGCGCAGGGTGTCCAGGTAATTCACATTGGCCTCATAGCGATGGCGATGCCGCTCAGTGACCAGGTCACCGTAGATCTGGTGCGCAAGAGTTCCAGGCGCCACATCTGAGCTCTGAGCGCCCAGCCGCATGGTGCCACCCAGGTCCGAGTGCTCGTCACGGGTCTTGATGGTGCCGTCTTGGTCTTTCCACTCGGTAATCAAGGCAATCACGGGGTAGGGCGTCTCGGGCTCGAACTCGCTGCTGTTGGCACCGGTCAGGCCGGCCACATGGCGTGCAAATTCGATCGTGGCCACCTGCATACCCAGACAGATGCCCAGGTAAGGCACTTTGCTTTCCCGGGCGAACCGGGCCGCGCAGATCTTGCCCTCAATGCCGCGTTTGCCAAAGCCGCCTGGCACCAGGATGGCGTCAAAGCGAGCCAACTGCGAAACGGTCTCCGGCGTGATGGTTTCAGAGTCAATGTAGTCAATCTTCACCCGCACATGGTTCTTCATGCCCGCGTGACGCAGCGCCTCATTGAGCGACTTGTAGCTGTCGCTCAGGTCCACGTATTTGCCCACCATGGCGATGTTGACATCGCTGCGAGGATGCTCGGTCTCGTAGACCAGATCGTCCCAGCGCTTGAGTTTGGCCGGTGGGGTGTTCAGGCGCAGCTTGTCGCAGATCAGGCCGTCAAGCCCCTGCTCGTGCAGCATGCGAGGCACCTTGTAAATGGTGTCCACGTCCCACATCGAGATCACTCCCCACACCGGCACGTTGGAGAACAGCGAGATTTTCTCCCTTTCCTCGATGGGGATGGGCCGGTCTGCACGGCAGACCAGCGCATCGGCCTGGATGCCGATTTCGCGCAGCTGTTTGGCCGTGTGCTGGGTGGGTTTTGTTTTGAGCTCACCCGCTGCGGCAATCCAGGGCACGTAGCTCAGGTGCACGAAAGCGCTGTTGTTGGGCCCGAGCTGCAGGCTCAACTGGCGCACGGCCTCCAAAAATGGCAGCGACTCGATGTCACCCACAGTACCGCCAATCTCGACAATGGCCACATCCACGGCGTCCGCAGTGCCAAAGCCGGCGCCACGCTTGACGAAATCCTGGATCTCGTTGGTCACGTGCGGAATCACCTGCACGGTCTTGCCGAGGTAGTCGCCACGGCGTTCTTTTTCCAGCACGCTCTTGTAGATCTGGCCGGTGGTGAAGTTGTTGGCCTTGCGCATGCGGGTTTCGACAAAGCGCTCATAGTGGCCCAGATCGAGGTCGGTTTCTGCACCGTCCTCGGTGACGAACACCTCGCCATGCTGGAAGGGCGACATGGTGCCCGGATCGACATTGAGGTACGG
>CAMCES010000094.1 GCA_945873925.1 Bordetella parapertussis | reverse complement strand
TGTTTGCGGTGTTGAGAGGCTCAGCGCTGGCCTTGTTCTTTGCAGGCTTTACCGCGTTTTCAGCCACCCAAATGATCTTGGACAAAAAGCCCAAGCCCTCTAGGCAAATGCCAGGCCTCTTGGGGCAAACAGGCGTGGGCACACTCATTGGCACCTTGTCAGGTTTGGTCGGTGCCGGTGGTGCTTTTGTGAGCATTCCCTTCATGACCTGGTGCAACATCCCCCTACGCCAAGCGGTCGCCACCAGTGCAGCGATTGGCTTTCCCGTGGCCTTGGCCAATGCACTGGGCTATGTGGTTAGCGGCTGGAATGCGCCGCACAACGTGGATTGGAGCTTTGGCTACATCTGGCTACCAGGCTTGGTGGTCATTGGTCTGTGCACCATGGTCACCGCACCCATGGGCGCTCGTTTGGCCCACAGTCTGCCGGTGCACAAACTCAAACGCGGTTTTGCTTTGTTGCTTTTTTTACTGGCCAGCTACATGCTCTACCGCGGCTTGAACAGTTAACGCAGAACCAGCACTGGAACGGTGGAGTGCGTCAACACGTTTTGTGTTTCGCTGCCTACTTTGACAAGATAATTTTGACATCGATATCTGCAACCTAGGTGATATTGCCATCAAAAGGGCACGTGGCGCAGGTCGGCCGCAGCCGACGTTGTGTAAGCAAGGAGGCGAGGCCGAGCCTGCGGTGCGGGCCGAGGGATTGCTTCCCGCCACGTCGCTTTGCTCCTCGCGGCTAAAGGCCGCTCGCAATGACAGGTCCTCGCAATGACAGGTCCTCGCAATGACAGGTCCGCGCAATGACGGGGATTGCTTCGCTTCGCTCGCAATGACGGAGTTTGGCAATCACGAAAGAGCCCACGCGATGTGCTCCCGCACCACCTCGCTGGGATGGTCCTGCCAACGCTGCAAGGCTTGGCGCAAAGCATTGGCCTCACCGTCGGGCAAGGTTTGTCGCAAGGCATTGCCTGCAGCCACGGCCAAATTGCGTAGCCAACGCGCATGACCTATGCGGCGAATCGCGCTGCCCTCGGTCAGGCGCAAGAAGCTGTCTTCATCCCATTGCAGCAATTGCAGCAGGGTTGCAGTGCCCAAGCCATGGCGTTCATCGAAGTCGGGCAAGGGCGAACGCTTGGCGAATTTGTTCCAAGGGCAGACCAGCTGACAGTCATCACAACCGTAAATGCGGTTGCCTATCAGAGGGCGAAGTTCTAAAGGGATGCTGCCCGCGTGTTCAATCGTCAGGTAGGAAATGCAACGCCGCGCATCCAATCGGTAAGGCGCAGTGATGGCTTGCGTAGGGCAGACGCTGATACAGGCGCTGCAAGTGCCGCAATGCTCGGTTTCTGTAGGCGTTGGCGTCAGCGCAATGTCTACAAAAATTTCACCCAAAAAGAAAAATGAGCCTGCATCGCGGTGCAACACCAAGGTGTGCTTGCCACGCCAGCCAAGGCCGCTGCGAACAGCCAACTCCGCTTCCAACACCGGCGCAGAATCGGTGAACACCCGAAAGCCCATAGCGCCTGCTTGCGCTTGCAGTTTGTCGGCCAATTGCTGCAAGCGTTGGCGCATCACCTTGTGGTAGTCCCGACCTCGCGCATACACCGACACCACCGCTTGCATGGGTTGTTGCAAGCGCTTCATTTCGTGATCGACCCAATCTGATGAACCGGAAACGCCATCTTGAGGAAGGTAGTCCATACGGGCGGTGATGACGCTTAAGGTGCCCGGCACCAACTCGGCGGGTCTGGCGCGGGTGAGGCCGTGGCGGGCCATATAAGTCATCTCGCCATGGTGCCCTTGGGCCAACCAAGCCAGCAATCCAGGCTCGGCATCCCGCAGGTCCACAGGGGCCACGCCAATTTGGGAGAATCCCAGTTGCGAACCCCATTCTTGCAATTGAGCGAGCAATGCCGATGGATTGATGGACACGAAAACCTTTTGAACGAAATGCCGATTGTAAAAACCCTGCACTGGAGCGACGAGCAAGCTTGCGCGGCCTTTGCCCAGCGCTTGGCTCTATGCCCTGCTTTGGCGCAAGCCTTGCTGTATCTTCATGGTGATTTGGGGTCCGGCAAAACCACGTTCACGCGCTATCTGCTGCAAGCCTTGGGTGTCACCGACCGCGTCAAAAGCCCCACTTATGCGGTGGTAGAGCCCTACGAAGTGACAGCCAACGGTCAAAACCTGAGCATCTGGCATTTCGACTTTTACCGCTTCAACGATCCGCGTGAATGGGAAGACGCGGGTTTCAGAGATATTTTTGCAAGCCTTGGCTTGAAAATTTGCGAGTGGCCTGACAAAGCCCGAGGTGTGTTGCCGCCCTCTGATTTGGACATCCATTTGACCGTCAACCTTGACGGCAGTCGCGATGTGCGCTTGTGTGCCCAAAGCGAATTGGGTGAAGATTTAACAGCATGAAAAACCACAATCGCCAACGTCGACAACTGCTGCAAGCCAGTGGCGTGGTTTTGCTGCTGGGTCGTGCGCAGTTGGCGTGGGGTGCCAACATTTTGGCAGTGCGGGTGTGGCCTGCGGTTGAATACACACGCGTGACCATCGAGTCAGATACCTTGCTGAAAGTCACCCACACCTTTGTAGCCAACCCACCACGATTAGCTTTGGACATTGAGGGCATTGAATTAAATGCAGCCTTGCGCGACTTGGTGGGCAAGGTCCGTAACGATGACCCCTTCATCACCGGCGTTCGCATCGGCCAGTTCAACCCCACCACGGTGAGACTGGTACTGGAGTTGCGTCAACCCGTCAAACCCCAAGTGTTTGCCCTGGCGCCGGTGCAAGCGGGGCAATCGAATTTTCAGCATCGTTTGGTATTGGACCTCTACCCCAGCCAAGAGGCTGATCCCTTGGAGGCTTTGATTGCAGAGCGCTTGATGGGTGACAAACCAATGCCTGGCAAAGACAAAGACGCTTTGGGCGAGATGGTTGCCAGTCACCAAAAACCGCCCACAGGGTTTTCGCCGACACCCCCTTCTGTTCAACCCTCCCCCACTTTGCCGTCCGCTGTTGCGCCATCGGTTAATGAAAAGTCTGCGGATAAAACCGATCGTTTTGCCGTGGTGGCGATCGACCCAGGCCATGGCGGCGAAGACCCTGGCGCAATTGGCCCTAAGGGCACACGCGAAAAAGATGTGGTTTTGCAAATTGCCCAACTTTTGCAAGAACGCATCAACAAAACCGTGCTGAAAACCAAGCGTGGCGACCTGCCCTTGCGGGCTTTTTTAACCCGCGACGCCGACTTTTTTTTGCCGCTGCATGTGCGTGTGCAAAAAGCGCAAAAAGTGCAAGCCGATTTGTTCATCAGCCTACATGCCGACGCATTTTTCACTCCCCAAGCCCGAGGGGCCAGCGTATTTGCGCTGAGCCAAGGCGCGGCGTC
>CAMCES010000093.1 GCA_945873925.1 Bordetella parapertussis | reverse complement strand
GAGCGGATCACCGCCGATGTGCGCAATGCGGTCTATGGCCATGTGCTGCAACAAAGCCCTGCCTTTTTTGAGACCACGCAGACCGGCGAGGTGTTGTCGCGCTTGTCGAACGACACCACCCTGGTGCAAACCGTGGTCGGCTCGTCGCTGTCGATGGGCCTGCGCAACTTGGTCATGGGCACCGGTGCTTTGCTGATGCTGGTTTACAGCCACCCGATGCTGATGCTGCAAGTCATCGCCTTGTTGGTGTTGGTGGTCTGGCCCAGCATGACCCTGGGCCGGCGGGTGCGCAAGCTCTCGCGCGCCAGCCAAGACCGGGTGGCTGACGCCAGCGCCATGGCCGCCGAGGTGTTGAACGCCATCCCGGTGGTGCAAAGTTACACCGCTGAAAAGCGCGAAGCCCAGCGCTTCACCGACTCGACCCAGCAAGCGGTCAGCACCTCTTTGCGCCGCGCCCGGGCCCGCTCGGCCTTGGTGGGTTTCATCATTTTGGCCAGCAGCGCAGCACTGCTGTGGGGCCTGTACCAGGGCACCTTGGCGGTGCGCGACGGCAGCATGAGCGCGGGTGAACTTGGGCAAACCGTGGTGTATGTGATTTTGCTGGCCAGCGCGTTTGCGGTCTTGGGCGAGGTGTACGGCGATTTGCTGCGTGCCGCCGGCGCGACCGAGCGTTTGATGGAACTCTTGCACACCCGCTCAGGCATCCGCTCGCCCGCCGCCCCGCGCCAAGCCCCATGGCCCGACCAAGGCTCATCGCTGGCCATGGAGAATTTGAATTTCCATTACCCGTCTCGCCCGCAAACCCTGGCATTGTCGGGCTTGACCGGGCAGATTCACCCCGGGCAAACCGTAGCAGTGGTGGGCCCCAGCGGGGCGGGCAAAACCACCTTGTTTGGTTTGCTGTTGCGCTTTCATGACCCACAAGCCGGACAGATCGTGCTCGACGGGGTGAACATCCATGACATGGATTTGCACGACCTGCGCGCTCGTATTGGCATCGTGCCGCAAGAGCCGGTGATTTTTTCGGGCACGGCCATGGACAACATCCGCTATGGCCAACCCCATGCCAGCGACGAGCAGGTCTTGGCCGCGGCCAAGGCCGCGTTTGCCGACGAGTTCATCGTGGAATTGCCGCAGGGCTACGACACTTTCTTGGGTGAAAAAGGCGTGCGTTTGTCGGGCGGTCAGCGCCAGCGGATCGCGATTGCACGCGCCATGTTGAAAAACCCGCCTTTGCTGTTGCTGGACGAAGCCACCAGTGCACTGGACGCGCACAGCGAACGCATGGTGCAAGCCGCTTTGGAGACCGCGATGCAAGGCCGCACCACCCTGGTGATTGCCCACCGCTTGGCAACGGTGCAAAAAGCCGATGTGATTTGGGTCTTAGACCACGGACACTTGGTGGAAGAGGGCTCGCACGCCGAGTTGATCGACAAAGGCGGCTTGTATGCCAGCCTGGCGGCGTTGCAATTCAACAACGCTTGAGTTTGGCCGTCAGTGGCTGCTCGGCGCCACTAAACGGTGGCGGTAAACACATACCGGTTCAAGCTGAAAAAATACCCTGTGGACTGGTCCATGCTGCGCAGATCGGCCTGCCAATCGGCCACGGTTTCGGCTGGCAGGCCATCGCGACCCGAGACAAAGCCACCGATCACGTCCAGCATGCCAGCGCTGTAGGTGTTGGGGTCAAACCGGGTATTGAGCAAGGGCATCACTTCCACCTGCACATCGGCAAAGCCCGCTTGCTGCAGGCGTTGCTGCAGTGAACGCGGTAACTGTGGCCATGTGACATGCTGGTTCCAGGTGTCAATCACCCGACGCATGCGCGTATCGTCCCGGCTGGCCCAGACAGCCGACGCCCAATCGGTGTCCACCAACAATACCCGACCCCCTGGTCGCAACACCCGCCGCAGCTCCAGCAGGGCTTGGTCGAGCTGAGGCACGTATTCATACACCTGGGTGGCCAAAGCCAAGTCAAAGCGGTGGTCTGGGTAGGGCAACTGGGTGACATCGGCCAGCCCCAACTGCACCTGTGGGCAAGCTTGGCAACGAGCACGGGCAAGGGCCAGCATCGGCTCGGCGATGTCCACCGCGTGCACCGAGCCTTTCGCGCCCACGGCCTGGCCCAAGGCCAGGCTGGTCAGACCCGGCCCGCAACCGATGTCCAAGGCCCGCTCGCCTGCTTGCGGGGCCAACAAGCGCAAGGCGGTTTCGCGCTGGGCCACCACGTCTGGGGTCAGGTAGACCGCTTCGATGCGGCGAGCGCCGGTGGTGTCGAACTGCGCTTGCACGCTGTCGCTGGCGGAGCTTGGGCTGGTGTGGTTCATGGGCAGGGGTGAGAAAGCGGATGAAGCGGAATCATAGGCCGCTTGCAAAATTTTCAATGCCTTCAGCAATTTAAACTACAAAGTTCATTTAAATTAACCATAAAATAACACCTATTAACTCATTCAAAGGTGGATACGATGAAAAAGCATGTATTGGTTGGCTTGGCTTTGATGGCTTCCCTGGCTGCGTGGGCAGATGAGCGGCCCATGCAGTTTGTCGGTGGCCTCAACTACACCTACGGCGGCGACAAGATGTACAAAGCGCTCTACCAAAATGGCGACACGCAAGACATCACGGCGGGCGGGACCTATCAGTTCCATGTCGGGGGGAGTTACCCGATCGGCCGCTACAGCGACTTCCAACTCACCATCGGCCTGCACACCGCCTCCACCATGGCGAGGAATGGAGAAATTCAATTCAACCGCTACCCCATGGAATTCCTGGGCTTTTACCAGTTCACCGACTATTTCCGCTTGGGCGGGGGCTTGCGCAAATCCTTTGGGGCGAACTCCTCCACCGAGGGTGTGGCGGCCAACCTCAGCGAATACGACTTCAAGACTTCCACTGGCGGCGTGTTGGAAATGCAGTATTTGTTCCGACCCGACCGTCCCACCTATGACAAAAATGCCCTCACCCTGCGCTTTGCCACCGAGAACTTCACCACCAAAAGCAGCAGCCCCATTCGGGTGAATGGCAACCATTGGGGTTTGGGATTGGTTTTTTACCGTTAAGCCCTGGCGACAAGCTGGGGATCAATAGGTTTCCAACTGCAAGCGACCTTCTTGCTTCAGGGTCGAGGCCAACGAGGTCCAGTCCAAACCCGCACCCACGGCGATGTCTTGCAGGGCTTGCAACACACCCTCTTCCATGGCCTTCAAACCGCAGACATAAAAATGTGTTTGCGGGTCTTGCAGCAACGCCGCCAAGGGCGCTGATGCATCGCGCATGGCGTCTTGCACATGGCGCTTGGGCTGGCCAGGGGTGCGCGAAAACGCAAAGTGGATGTCGATGAAATCGGCAGGCAGCTTTTGCAGCGGCCCAAAGTAGGGCAACTCTTGCTGGGTGCGTGCGCCAAAAAACAGCATCAGTTTGCCGCCTTCGTATTTGCCGCTGGCTTTCAAGCGCCTGCGCCACTCGGTCATGCCACGCATCGGGGCGCTGCCGGTGCCGGTGCAAATCATCACGATGTGGCTGCCAGGGTGGTTGGGCATCAAAAAACTGCTGCCAAACGGGCCGATCAC
>CAMCES010000092.1 GCA_945873925.1 Bordetella parapertussis | reverse complement strand
AACTCGGTGACCACGCTGTGAGACGGGACTTTGCCATGCGCGTGACACGCACTGGCGATCGCCAATTTCGCGCGCACCACCAGCGGGTGGCTGAACTGGCCCAGCACCGGGTCGCTGCCCATGGCCGAGGCGGGTATCGCGCCGCCGTGGGCGGACACAAAGTCCATCAATCCAAAGCTGAGGGATTGCAAACGCGGGTGTGCCGCGATTTCAAAAGCACGGTGCACCGCGGCGGGGGACTCGATCAAGGCATGCACCGGCAGGTCTTTGGCACCGGAGGCGTCGATCGCTTGGACCGCAAGGTCGAGGTCAGCCACTGACTCCACCTTGGGCAACATCAGGTGGGTCAACCGGTGCCCGGCTTTGCCTGCGATCAGCGCCATGTCAGCAGCGAAAGCCGGGTGGTCAACCGGGTGTACCCGCACCGCCACCCGCGCTTCGGGCGCGGCAGCCAAAGCCAACTCAGTGACCAACGCGGCATGCTCGGCTTCGCCGCCCACGGGCGCCCCGTCTTCGCAGTCGAGAGTGACATCAAACACGCAAACGCCAAACTCTTGGGTCATCTCCGCTTGCAGTTGCAGGCTTTTGCGCATGCGCACTTCCACGCCGCTGTAGTGGTCGCAGACCGGCAAATGAACCGCGCCGGCCTGTGCGTCTTGCAAAACATCCCGGGGGTGCGCACCCACCCGAACCAACGCATCAGGGGGTGCAACCGGGCTCATGCAAGCGGTCCGGGGTGAGCGACTCAGGGGACCAAGTGGGCCACGCCCGCTTGCTCGTCAGTCAACTCTTTCAAGGTCTTGTCAATGCAGGCTTGGCTGAACGCGTCGATGTCCAAGCCTTCCACCACTTTGTAACTGCCGTTTTCGCAGGTGACCGGGAAACCAAACATCACATCCTTGGGAATGCCATACCAGCCTTGGGAAGGAATGCCCATGGTGACCCACTTGCCGTGGGTGCCCAGGGCCCAGTCGCGCATGTGGTCGATGGCCGCGTTGGCAGCCGAGGCAGCCGAGGACAAGCCGCGGGCTTCGATGATGGCCGCGCCGCGCTTGCCCACGGTGGGCAAAAACACATTGGCGTTCCATTCTTGGTCGTTGATCATGGCCTTGACCGACTGCCCGCCGATGGTGGCGAAACGGTAATCGGCATACATGGTGGGTGAATGGTTGCCCCAGACACACAGTTTTTCGATGTCTGCCACGGCTTTGCCGGTCTTGGCAGCGACCTGGCTGAGGGCGCGGTTGTGGTCCAGGCGCAGCATGGCGGTGAAGTTTTGCGCCGGCAGATCGGGCGCCGACTTCATGGCGATGTAGGCATTGGTATTGGCCGGGTTGCCCACCACCAGCACTTTGACATCGCGAGAAGCCACCGCATTCAAGGCCTTGCCCTGGGCGGTGAAGATGGCGCCGTTGATGGCCAGCAGCTCGGCGCGCTCCATGCCGGGGCCGCGTGGGCGGGAGCCGACCAACAAAGCGTAATCCACATCTTTGAAAGCGGTCATCGGGTCACCATGGGCTTCCATGCCAGCCAACAAGGGGAACGCGCAGTCGTCGAGTTCCATCATCACGCCCTTGAGCGCTTTTTGGGCTTTTTCATCCGGGATTTCCAACAATTGCAGGATGACCGGCTGGTCTTTGCCCAGCATCTCACCCGAAGCAATGCGAAACAGCAGGGCGTAACCGATTTGACCAGCAGCGCCGGTAACGGCAACGCGGACGGGCTTTTTACTCATGAAAATCTCCGAAATTGAAAAAAGAAAAGACGGATGGCTGGTCGCGCGCCTGGAGGCTAAAACAGCCAGACATATGTCTTATAGAAGATATGATAGCGGCTCCACCATGACAAGCGCCTGACGAGTCCACCTTGAACCCCTCAACAACTACCGAAACCGGTTTGACGCCACCCGAAACACCGGTTCTGGGGTCACCGTCGTTCAGTCCACTTTATCAGCAGATCAAGGGCCTGGTCCTGCAAAGCCTGCAAATCGGCGAGTGGAAACCGGGCGAACCGATCCCCAGCGAATTTGAACTCGCGGCCCGCTACAAAGTCAGCCAAGGCACAGTGCGCAAAGCGATTGACGAGTTGGCGAAAAACCACCTGCTGGTGAGGCGCCAAGGCAAAGGCACTTTTGTGGCGACGCATGCCGAGCAACAAGTGCAGTTCCGCTTCCTCAAACTCAAGCCGGACAATGGTGACATCACCCCCGCGCAACGCCAGATTGTCGACTGCAAGCGACTGAAAGCGCCCGCCCAGGTGGCCAAAACTCTGTCACTGGCAGCCGGTGATACGGTTTTTCAAGTACGCCGCGTCCTGTCTTTTGACGGCACACCCACGATTTACGAAGACATTTGGCTGCCAGGTGCCCCCTTCAGCGGCTTGACCGCCGAGCGACTCAGCAGCGACACCGGCCCGATGTATGCCTTGTTTGAGACCGAGTTTGGCATCCACATGGTGCGCGCCCAGGAGCGCCTGAGCGCGGTCAGCCCCAACCCGGAGCAAGCCCATTTGCTGCAAGTCCAAGCCAGAACACCGTTGCTGCGGGTTGAGCGGCTGTCCTTCACTTACCAAGACATCCCGATGGAATGGCGCATTGGCGTCTACCGCACCGACGACCACCACTATTTCAACGAATTGAACTAATTGGTACTCATGTCAATTGCAAGGAAGCCGTCATTTTTGTGCATTGCCATAGAATGATTTGCTGATCCTGAAAAAGTCACCCATCCGCCCCAGATCCGACCCCGAGAAAGCCAGACGCATGACCGACAACGCCCAACAACGACCTGAATTTCGCAACATCAACGCCTTCAAGGACCTGCCCACCTACCGTCTGCCAGCCGCCGGCTGGGTCTCGATTCTGCACCGGGTGAGCGGGGCTTTGATGTTCTTGTTGCTGCCCTTCATCATTTGGTTGTTTGAGAAATCCTTGTCATCGGAAATTTCATTCGGAGAATTCAAAGCGGCCTTCAACGCCGGCATCGGTTGGTACCCCGGTTGGTTCATCACCTTGGTGACCCTGGCCCTGATTTGGGCGTACCTGCACCACCTGATCGCAGGTTCGCGCCATCTTTTCATGGACGCCACCCACTCGGTGAGCAAAGCCTTTGGCCGCAGCAGCGCCATTTTCACCCTGGCTTGCAGCATCGGCCTGACCGTGGTGTTGGGTGCCAAGTTGTTTGGCCTGTATTGAAACCAAGGAGCTGAACATGACAAACAAATTGGGTTCCGAACGACTGGTGGTCGGGGCGCACTACGGTTTGAGAGACTGGTTAGCGCAGCGATTAACCGCCACTTTGATGGCGCTTTTCACCCTGCTGGTGCTGGTGCAAATCGTTTTCTCTCGTGGCAACATCGGCTACGACACATGGGCGGGTATCTTCAGCCCCCAGTGGATGAAAGCCCTGACCTTCAGCGTGTTTTTGGCCATGACGTTCCATGTTTGGGTGGGCATGCGCGATATTTGGATGGACTACATCAAGCCCGTTGGTTTGCGCTTGGCGCTTCACCTTTTCACCATCGCCTGGTTGCTCTCTTGTTTGGGCTGGGCGGTTCAGGTTCTTTGGAGATTTTGATCAATGACACTTTCATCTATTCCCCGTCGCCGTTTCGATGTGGTCATCGTTGGCGCTGGCGGCTCTGGCATGCGCGCTTCGCTGCAACTCTCGCGCG
>CAMCES010000091.1 GCA_945873925.1 Bordetella parapertussis | reverse complement strand
CAGGTGGACGGCATTGTCAAAGGCCTGAAACAACCGAACTGGCCCAGCGACAACTGGCAAGCCTTGTTGCGCTTGGCGCTGATGTTGTGCAAGGCTTGCCAAGCGCGCTGATATCTCTGCCAAAATCATGGCATGAATGCGCACAACATCCCCGAACTGATGCAGGCCATGGGCCAGCACGCCAAAACCGCTTCTGCGGCCATGGCCAAAGCCAGCGCTGCCGCCAAAAGCACGGCCTTGCGTGCACTCGCGGCGCTGCTGCGCGAAAACACCGCAGCCTTGGTCCTGGCCAACCAACAAGACCTTGACCGCGCCAAAACCAATGGCTTGGACGGGCCCATGCTCGACCGCTTGAAACTCAGCGCCCCGATTTTGGAGACCTGTGCGGTGGGTTGCGAGCAACTCGCCGTCATGCCCGACATCATCGGCAGCATCACCGGCATGACCCAGCAGCCCAGCGGCATTCGCGTGGGTCAAATGCGGGTGCCGATTGGCGTGTTTGGCATGATTTACGAGAGCCGCCCCAACGTCACCATCGAAGCGGCGTCACTCGCCATCAAGAGCGGTAACGCTTGTATCTTGCGTGGCGGCTCAGAGGCTTTGGCCTCCAACACCGCGCTGGCAAACATGGTGCAACAGGCTTTGCAAGCGGCGGGCTTACCCCCTGAAGCCGTGCAACTCGTGCCCACCACCGACCGCGCGGCCGTGGGTGAACTCATCGCCATGCCCGCCTATGTGGACGTCATCATTCCGCGTGGCGGCAAGGGACTGATTGAGCGCATCAGCAAAGAAGCGAAGGTGCCGGTCATCAAACATTTGGATGGCAACTGCCACACCTATGTGGACGACCCTTGTGATGTGGACATGGCATTGACCGTGGTGGACAACGCGAAAACGCAGAAGTACAGCCCTTGCAACACGACCGAGAGCTTGTTGGTGGCGCGTGGTGTGGCGGCGGCATTTTTGCCGCGCATCGGCCAAGTGTTTGCCGGCAAGGATGTGGAAATGCGTTGCTGCCCCGAGAGCAAAGCCTTGCTGAGCAGCGTCAAAGGCGCGGTGCTGACAGACGCCACCGAGCAAGACTGGTTCGAGGAGTATTTGGCCCCCATCATCAGCATCAAGGTGGTGAGTGGTGTCGATGAGGCGATTGCCCACATCAACCACTACAGCAGTCACCACACCGACGCCATCCTGACGCTCAACCATGTGCACGGCCAACGCTTTGTGCGCGAGGTCGATTCGGCCAGCGTGATGATCAATGCCAGCACCCGCTTTGCCGATGGCTTCGAATATGGCTTGGGTGCTGAGATTGGCATCTCCACCGACAAGTTCCATGCCCGTGGGCCGGTGGGCATGGAGGGCCTGACTTCACTGAAGTATGTGGTGCTGGGCGCGGGGGAAGTGCGGGGTTAAAGCGTTTCATGATGTGTTTACGCACTTTGCAAGCCTGTCTTAACCCCGTCGCTTGAAGCTGTCAAAATCGCCCCCACATACAAAAGACACAAAACCAAACACGCCATGGTTCCTCACCTCATCACCGCACTGACTGGCCCGATCAACGAACTCGAGCAGCGCATCATCGATTCCATGCCTGCCATTGAGCGTTGGTTCCGCATGGAGTGGATGGAGCACACGCCGCCTTTTTACAGTTCGGTCGACATCCGCAATGCAGGCTTCAAGCTCGCCCCGGTTGACACCAACCTCTATCCAGGCGGCTGGAACAACCTCACGTCCGAGATGCTGCCGCTGGCTGTGCAGGCGGCGATGGCCGCCATCGAAAAAATCTGCCCTGAAGCGCGTAACTTGTTGCTCATTCCGGAAAACCACACCCGCAACTCCTTCTACCTCAGCAATGTGGCTCAACTCGCCCGCATCTTCAACATGGCCGGGCTGAATGTGCGCATCGGTTCGATCAACCCCGAGATCAAGGAAGACACGGTCATTGAGTTGCCCAATGGCGACACGGTCAAGCTCGAGCCGGTCATCCGCAGCAAAACCCGCCTGGGACTGAAAGACTTCGACCCTTGCACCATCTTGCTCAACAACGACTTGAGCGCGGGCATCCCCGGCATCTTGGAGGACCTGCACGAGCAATACCTCTTGCCGCCTTTGCATGCGGGTTGGTGTGTGCGGCGCAAAAGCCTGCACTTTGCCAATTACGAAGAGGCCTCCAAACGCTTTGGCAAGCTGCTGGGCATCGACCCTTGGCTGATCAACCCCATGTTTTCACACTGCGGCGAGGTCAATTTCGCCGAGGGCACGGGGATGGACTGTCTCCAAACCAATGTCGATGCGTTGCTCACCAAGATCCGCCGCAAGTACAAGGAATTTGGTATTTACGAAAAACCATTCGTGATTGTCAAGGCCGACAATGGCACCTACGGTATGGGCATCATGACCGTGCGCGATGTCAAAGACCTGGAGGTGCTCAACCGCAAGACCCGCAACAAAATGAGCGTGGTCAAAGACGGGCAAGAGGTCACCCAGGTCCTCATCCAAGAGGGTGTTCAAACCAACGAGCGCATCAACGACGCTGTGGCCGAGCCCGTGGTCTACATGATGGACAGGTATGTCGTGGGTGGTTTTTACCGTGTGCATGCCGAGCGCGGCATCGATGAGAACCTGAATGCGCCGGGGGCCAGCTTTGTGCCTTTGGCCTTTGAGCAAAGTGCCCATACACCTCAACCTGGCATGAAACCAGGCGCGAGTGCCCCCAACCGGTTTTACATGTATGGCGTGATCGCCCGCTTGGCGATGCTGGCCGCCAGCTACGAGCTCGAGTCCACCGACCCCAATGCCGAGGTTTACGAGTAATAAACGCTTCGTTGGTTGCACTGCAAAATCGTTAAGATCTTCGTTGTACTCACTGCAATTGCGGCTTGACGTCGCCAGACATTTACATGAGCAATGTAGCCCAAGTTAACCAGACCTCTTCTTTGATGAGCTTGACCCTCGGCGCGATCGGGGTGGTTTATGGCGACATCGGTACCAGCGTGCTGTACGCGATCAAGGAAGTTTTCGGTTCAGGCCATGTGGCTTTCACACCCGACAACGTGATGGGCGTCTTGTCCATCTTTTTTTGGACCCTGACTTTCATCGTTTCCCTGAAATACGTCAGTTTGATTTTGCGGGCAGACAACAACGGTGAAGGCGGCTTGGTGGCCATGTTGGCCTTGGCATCTTCTTCGGTGCGCGACAAACCCCGATTACGCAATGTGTTGCTGGTGGTGGGCATTTTTGGCACTTGTTTGTTTTACGGCGATGGGGTGATCACCCCGGCTATTTCGGTGCTCTCGGCGGTCGAAGGCTTGGAGGTGGTGTCACCGAATTTCAAGAAGGCAGTGATTCCACTCACCTTGGTCATCTTGCTGTGCTTGTTTGCCGTGCAAAAGCGCGGTACAGCTGGCATTGGCAAATTCTTTGGGCCCATCACCTTGGCCTGGTTCCTCACCATTGCTGTTTTGGGCGTTTTCCACATTGCCAGCAATCCCGCCATTTTGTGGGCCGTCAGCCCGCACTATGCGCTGATGTTCATGTGGGAGCAACCGGGCACCACGTTCTTGATTTTGGGTGCGGTGGTCTTGTGCGTGACTGGCGGCGAGGCCTTATATGCCGACATGGGTCATTTTGGCAAACGACCGATTCGCTTGGCTTGGTTCTCGATTGTGATGCCCTGCTTGACCTTGAATTATTTTGGCCAAGGTGCTTTGCTCTTGACAGAACCTGAGGCGGTGAAAAACCCGTTCTACAACATGGCACCCGATTGGGCGCTGATTCCTTTGGTGATTTTGGCCACGGCAGCCACGGT
>CAMCES010000090.1 GCA_945873925.1 Bordetella parapertussis | reverse complement strand
CAGGGGTGCCCACGGTCAGGCGCAAACAACGCTGCAGAACAGGGTGCATTTTAGAAACGTTCTTGACCAGCACATGGCGTTCGCGCAGGGCTTCAAACACACGCGTGGCCACCTGTTCGTCGCCACTGAATCGTGCCAACAGCATATTGGCTTGGCTGGGGTATGGCGTGACCCCTGGCAGCATGGCCAAGGCTTGGGTCAAGCGTTCGCGTTCGCTGCAAATCGCCTGTGATTGGCGTTCAAACTCACTGCGGTGTTCCAGCGCAAACAAAGCGCATTCGGCGTTCAACACGCTGATGTTGTAGGGCGGGCGGAGTTTGTCCAGGTGGCCAATCACCTCGGCTCGGCCCAGCATGTAACCGATACGCACACCGGCCAGACCAAACTTGGACAAGGTACGCATGAGCAAAACTTGGGCATTGGCCGCCGGGTTGCGCTGAATCTCGTCGAGCCAAGTGGCGCTGGAAAACGGCTGGTACGCCTCGTCCAAAGCCACCCAGCCGCCATAGGCCGACACCTGGGCAATCAAGCGGCGCATGACGGCGGCGTCCCACAAATTGGCGGTTGGGTTGTTCGGGTAGGCCAGGTAAACGATGGCGGGCTGGTGCTGGTCAATGGCCGCACGCATGGCGGCTTCGTCGAGCTCGAAGTCGTCGCGCAGCGCCACCGGCACGTAGGCCAAACCTTGGAATTGGGCGCTCATCCGGTACATCACAAAGCCTGGCTCGGGCGCCAGCGCGGTTGCACCTGGCAAATGGCAGGCGTTGGACAACAAGGAAATCAGCTCGTCTGAGCCATTGCCCAGCATCAGGCCAAAGCCTTCAGGCAGACCGACAAAGGCAGCCAGGGCCTGTTTCAGGTCATTGATGCGCTCACCCGGGTAGCGGTTGATCGCCAACTCGCCCAAGCGCGCACCCAACTGGGCTTGCAAATCGGCAGAGAGGGTGTAGGGGTTCTCCATCGCGTCGAGCTTGACCATGCCAGCAGCTGATTGAACATGGTAGGCCTGCATGGCTTGCAGGTCTGGGCGGATGAATTTCAAAGGACTCATGGATTTCATCAAATTATAGGGGTGAGGACCTTGTTACCCCACCACTGGATTCACAGGAAACCGATGGACACCCAGGGCACAAAAGCAATCACCAACAGGGCGACCAACAGAGCACCCAAGTAAGGCCAAATGCGGTTGAGGGCCTGGTCAGCCTCCACCTTGCCAATCGCACATGCTGCGTAAAAGCCGACACCCACAGGTGGCGCAAACAAGCCCAAGCCCATGGCGAACACCACCACCATGGCGTAGTGCACCTCATGGATGCCAAGCGCTCGCGCCACTGGAAACAGCAAAGGGCCAAACAAAACGATGGCCGGAATGCCTTCGAGCATGCTGCCAAGCAACACAAACACCACCATCGATACCAGCATGAAACCTGTTGCCCCGCCTGGCACCTGTGTCATGAGCGCCACCAAGTCACGCGAAAAACCAGATTGGGTCAAGGCCCAAGCCATCGCAGTGGCGCACCCAATGATCAGCAAAATCGCGCCCGACAAAGAAGCGGTTTCCACCAACATGGGAAAAAGACGGCGCCAATCCAGTTGGCGGTAAAAGAGCAAGCCCACCACCAAGGTGTACAAAATACCAATGGTCGATACCTCGGTGGCTGTGGCCACACCCTCGACCACGGCTGAACGAATGACGAATGGCAAGGCCAAGGCAGGCAGGGCCAACCCCAAAGTTTGCCAAATTTCACGGCCGGGCTTACGCTGAACCTGCAGATCCTGCAGGCCACGGGACTGCCAGTAAACCACCACACACAAGGCAACCATGCCAACCAACGCAGGCATCAAGCCGCCCACAAAAAGCGCTGAAATCGATACGCCGGTGACGGCGCCAATCGTGATCAACACCAAACTCGGCGGGATGGTCTCGCTCATCGCACCAGAGGCGGCCAACAACGCAACCAGCCTGCCGGGGTGTGCACCGCGTTTTTTCATTTCCGGAAACAACGCTGGTGCCACGGCCGCCATGTCAGCTGCTTTGGAGCCTGAAATCCCAGAGACCAAATACATCGCCGCCAACAACACGTACTGCAAACCACCGCGCAAATGCCCCAACAAAGAAGCCAAAAAATCCACCATCGCTTTGGCCAAGCCAGTCACCGCAATGAACGCGCCCAAAAACACAAACATAGGCACAGACAACAAAATCAGGTGAGACATGCCCTCATCGATCCGACTCACCACAATGGTCAAGGGGGTGGTGGTGGAAAAAAGCAGGTAGGCGGTTGTGCTCAGGCCAAAGGCGTAGGCGATCGGCAACCCGATGGCCACACACAAGGCCACCATCAGCACAAAAAAGATCAATAAATTGACATGCCCCCATTGCATCAACCAAGGACTCGCCAAGCCAAGGGCTGCAACCATCACCAACAGCACAGCCAGCGACCACAGTACTTGTCTGCCACGGGCCAAGCGAGACAACTGCAACAACGATTGCAGCAACATGAGCGACAAACCCACCACGACCGCAGCCACCCGCCAAGCATCTGGGATTTCCAAGGCAGGCGTGAGGATGACCCATTGCTCGTTCATGTGCTCTATCGCAGGCCAAAGCAAGGCTGCGCAAAACAAGACCGACAAACAGGCGACAAAGGTGTTCACCGCCACCTGCGAGGCGGGGGACAACTTGGCGACAAACACCGTCAAGCGCATGTGTTCATTGCGCTGCATCGCAACCACCGCCCCCAACATGGCCAACCACAAGAACAACACAGAAGCGAGTTCATCGGACCAGGTGAGTGGCGATTGCAGCAAATATCGGCTGATCACGCCCGCGGAGAGCACGGCTATTTCAGCCACCACCAACAAAGCCGCAGGCCACTCGGCCAGCGCACGCAACACCCGCTCCGGCCAAGCCAGGGTCATGCCAATTTACCCGTGTATTTCTCGAGCTTGCCAATCGCTTCGGGGCCGTATTTGGCTTTCCATTCCTGATAGAAACCGACTTGGGTTAACACGTCTCGAAAGGGCTTGGCATCTGGGTAATTGAATGCCATGCCTTTGGATTTCAGCTGTGCTTGCAGCACTGTGTTGAGTTGGCGGATGTCTTCGCGCTGCAGCATCGCGGCCTTTTTAAAGTGCAAGGCCACCAAGGCTTGTAAATCCTTGGGTAAGTTGCCCCAACGTTTTTGGTTGGCCAACACCCATTGACCATCCCACATGTGCGAGGTCATGGAACAGTACTTTTGCACCTCATAGAGTTTGGCTGATTCAATCAGTGGCAATGGGTTTTCTTGCCCCTCCACGATCTTGGTTTGCAACGAGGAGTACACCTCACTGAAGTTGATCGATGCAGGCGAAGCACCCAGGGCTTTGAACATGGATGTCCACAAAGGACTGACTGGCACGCGGATCTTGAACCCTTGCAAATCGGCTGGGGATTGGATGGGCCTGGAGGAACTGGTGATGTTGCGAAACCCATTGTCAAAGCAGGTCTCGAAAGCGAACAAATTCACCTTGGCGATAGCACCCCTCACGTGCAAACCCAAGTCTCCATCCATGGCGGCCCATACCCCGTTGTAGTCCTTGAACACAAATGCCAAGCCGTTGATGCCCGCCACCGGCACCAGGGTTTGCAAGATCAGGCCAGAGAGCATGAAAAAGTCGATGGCACCTGAGCGCACTTGCGACAGCATGTCAGTGTCGCCGCCGAGCTGGTTGTTGGGAAACAGCTGGATGTCCACCCGACCTTTGGAATCAGCGCGGATCGCCTCCACGGCTTCTTTCATCCGCAGGTTGGTCGGGTGGGTGGCGGGGAAATTGTTGGCCAGCTTGAGTTTGAATTCGGCGTTTTGCGCCCAGGCTTGGTCCGTGATCAAGGACCAAGCACCCATGCCAGCAGCCGCTTTCAACAGTTGGCGGCGGTTTGAAGAGGTTGAATACATCGG
>CAMCES010000089.1 GCA_945873925.1 Bordetella parapertussis | reverse complement strand
CGGAAGTAAAACTGGGGCCGGTAGTTGTTGAAGAAGGGGGTGTGGCGGCCGCCCTCGTCCTTGGACAGCACGTAGATCTCACCAGTGAAGTGGGTGTGCGGCTTGATCGAGCCGGGCTTGCACAGCACTTGGCCGCGCTCGACTTCTTCACGCTTGGTGCCGCGCAGCAGGATGCCGACGTTGTCGCCAGCTTGGCCTTGGTCAAGCAGTTTGCGGAACATTTCCACGCCGGTGCAGGTGGTCTTGAGGGTGGGCTTGATGCCGACGATCTCGATTTCTTCGCCGACTTTGACAATGCCACGCTCAACCCGGCCTGTCACGACGGTGCCGCGACCAGAGATGGAGAACACGTCTTCAACGGGCATCAGGAAGGCACCGTCCACTGCGCGCTGGGGCATGGGGATGTAGGTGTCGAGGGCTTCGGCGAGCTTCATGATGGCGCCTTCACCGAGTTCGCCCTTGTCGCCTTCCATGGCGAGTTTGGCTGAGCCGTGGATGATGGGGGTCTGGTCGCCAGGGAATTCGTATTTGTCCAGGAGCTCGCGCACTTCCATTTCAACGAGTTCGAGCAGTTCAGCGTCATCCACCATGTCGCATTTGTTCAGGAACACGATGATGTAGGGCACGCCCACCTGGCGGGCCAGCAGGATGTGCTCGCGGGTCTGGGGCATGGGGCCGTCAGCAGCGGAACACACCAGAATGGCGCCGTCCATCTGGGCCGCACCAGTGATCATGTTTTTCACATAGTCAGCATGGCCGGGGCAGTCGACGTGGGCGTAGTGGCGGTTGGCCGTCTCGTACTCAACGTGCGCGGTGTTGATGGTGATGCCGCGTGCCTTCTCTTCAGGCGCTGCGTCAATCTGGTCATAGGCCTTGGCCTGGCCGCCATACTTGGCCGCCAGCACCGTGGTGATGGCCGCGGTCAAGGTGGTCTTGCCGTGGTCAACGTGCCCAATCGTGCCCACGTTGACGTGGGGCTTGGTACGTGCAAATTTTTCTTTTCCCATTTTTCAGTTCTCCAAAGAGCATTGGCCCGTGTAAAGGTTTAACGTCTGCACGATATTGCTGGTTCGCCCCGCACGGGAACAGGGCGGCACACCGTCGCAGACAGGGTGAATTTACTTGGCTCTGGCCGCCATGATGGCTTCCGACACATTACGCGGCGCTTCCGAGTAGTGCTTGAATTCCATCGTGTAGGTGGCCCGGCCTTGCGACATAGAGCGCAAGGTGGTGGAATAGCCGAACATTTCGGACAGGGGTACCTCAGCCTTGATGGCTTTACCACCGCCGACCATGTCTTCCATACCCTGCACCATGCCGCGACGTGAGGACAGGTCGCCCATCACGTTACCGGCGTAGTCTTCGGGTGTTTCGACTTCAACTGCCATCATCGGCTCCAGGATCACCGGGCTAGCCTTACGGCACCCTTCCTTAAAGCCAAAAATTGCGGCCATCTTGAACGCCAACTCGTTGGAGTCAACGTCGTGGTAAGAGCCGAAATGCAGCGTAACTTTGACGTCCACCACCGGGTAACCAGCCAGAACGCCCTGAGTCACGGCTTCGTGAATGCCCTTTTCGACCGCTGGAATGTACTCGCGCGGCACCACGCCGCCTTTGATGGCGTCAACAAACATGATGCCCTTACCGGGTTCATTCGGCTCGATCTTCAGCACCACGTGGCCATACTGACCCTTGCCGCCCGACTGACGCACAAACTTGCCCTCAGCGTCTTCAATCGTTTTGCGAATGGTCTCGCGGTAAGCGACCTGGGGCTTGCCGACGTTGGCTTCCACACCGAATTCCCGCTTCATGCGGTCCACAATGATTTCGAGGTGCAACTCACCCATTCCGGCGATGAGTGTCTGGCCTGACTCTTCGTCGGTCTTGACGCGGAAGGACGGATCTTCCTGGGCAAGACGCTGCAAGGCGATACCCATTTTTTCCTGGTCGACCTTGGTCTTTGGCTCAACCGCCTGGGTAATCACCGGCTCAGGGAACACCATGCGCTCGAGCATGACGATGGCCGATGGATCACACAGGGTTTCGCCGGTGGTCACGTCTTTCATGCCGATACAGGCGGCAATGTCGCCGGCCCGGATCTCGCTGACCTCTTCGCGGTTGTTGGCGTGCATTTGCACAATACGACCAATGCGCTCTTTCTTGCCGCGGATCGGGTTGTAGACGCTGTCACCCTTGGACAACACACCGGAGTAAACACGCACGAATGTCAGTTGCCCCACAAACGGGTCAGTCATGAGCTTAAACGCCAGGGCCGAGAATTTCTCGGAGTCATCTGCCTTGCGGGTGACCGGGTTTTCATCTTCATCAACACCCTTGACCGGGGGAATGTCCACCGGCGAGGGCATGAATTCGACCACAGCGTCCAACATGCGCTGCACGCCTTTGTTCTTGAACGCCGAACCGCAATACATGGGCTGGATTTCGCTGGCGATGGTGCGGGTACGGATACCAAACTTGATCTCTTCCTCGGACAGGTCGCCTTCTTCAAGGTACTTGTTCATGAGTTCTTCGTTGGCTTCGGCTGCAGCTTCGACCATTTTTTCACGCCATTGACCCGCAAGCTCGAGCAGTTCAGCTGGGATTTCGCGGTAGTCAAACAACATGCCTTGTGACGCCTCATCCCAAATGATGGCTTTCATTTTGATCAGATCGACGACGCCGGTGAAGTTTTCTTCAGCGCCAATCGGGATCACCATGGGTACAGGATTGGCCTTGAGGCGCAGCTTCATCTGATCCACAACCTTGAAGAAGTTGGCACCAGTACGGTCCATCTTGTTCACAAAGGCCAGCCTCGGCACCTTGTACTTGTTGGCCTGGCGCCAGACGGTTTCCGACTGCGGCTGCACGCCGCCCACAGCGCAGTACACCATGCAAGCGCCGTCAAGCACGCGCATTGAACGCTCCACCTCAATGGTGAAGTCGACGTGACCGGGGGTGTCAATGATGTTGATGCGATGCTCGGGCAAGGATTTATCCATGCCCTTCCAGAAACAAGTGGTGGCAGCAGACGTGATCGTGATGCCGCGCTCCTGCTCTTGCTCCATCCAGTCCATCGTGGCAGCGCCATCGTGAACCTCACCAATTTTGTGATTCACGCCGGTATAAAAAAGGACGCGCTCGGTTGTGGTGGTTTTACCGGCGTCGATGTGAGCAGAAATGCCGATGTTGCGATAACGCTCAATGGGAGTATGGCGAGCCATGATGGGTCCTGGTTGGGTCAATATTTTCAATTTAGCAAGTGACCAAGCCGGATGGGCTTTGCCACTTGACGAGCACGGCGCCTTTGGGGCACCGTGCCAATACCGTTTTAGAAACGGAAGTGCGAGAAGGCCTTGTTGGCTTCAGCCATGCGGTGAACCTCGTCACGCTTTTTCATGGCGCCGCCCCGGCCTTCGGTGGCTTCCATCAGTTCGTTAGCCAGTCGCAGCGCCATGGATTTTTCGCCGCGCTTGCGTGCGGCTTCCTTGATCCATCGCATCGACAGTGCCAACCGGCGAACCGGCCGTACTTCAACAGGCACCTGATAGTTGGCACCGCCGACACGGCGGGATTTCACCTCCACCATCGGCTTGACGTTGTTGATCGCCATGACAAAGGCTTCCAGCGGGTCTTTACCTGGGTTTTTCTTCTCGATCTGCTCGAGCGCACCATAAATGATGCGCTCAGCGATCGCTTTTTTGCCGCCTTCCATGATCACGTTCATGAATTTGGACAACTCGACATTGCCGAACTTGGGATCCGGCAGGATTTCACGTTTAGGGACTTCGCGACGACGTGGCATTTTTTCACCTCTTATTTGCTTCAGTTGGCATCTTGGCAGACACCGCAAAAACCATTTGGTTTTTACTTACTCGACCCAACAGCGGGTCACTACGTTGCATCACCGCGCCACGCGGGAAGCAACACCGATTGAAACTGGAAACTGGCTGGTGCCGGTTTATTTGGCCTTGGGCCGCTTGGCACCGTACTTGGAGCGCGACTGCTTGCGGTCTTTCACGCCTTGCAAGTCGAGTGAACCACGCACGATGTGGTAACGCACACCAGGCAAGTCTTTCACACGACCACCACGTACCAACACCACGGAGTGTTCCTGCAAATTGTGGCCTTCACCACCGATGT
>CAMCES010000088.1 GCA_945873925.1 Bordetella parapertussis | reverse complement strand
CACCGGCTTGTCTTGCAAAAAAATAGTGTTTTGAAAATCCAGCACTTTCTCGGATGCCACCGCAAAGTCGGCAATGGCCATGCGAAACCACACACGACTTTGGGTTGGCGTCATGGGTTGGATGAACAGCGCTATGGATTCTTCATAACCGGGCTTCACACCACTGGCTGCATCTGGTACTTTGGTGAGCACGGCTGCATAAGGATGCGTCAACTCGTAGGTATAGGCCACCATTGCGCCGCTCGAGGCCAAGGCACTTGACTGGGGCTGCCAGGCTTGCGCGTTGACCAGCTTGAAGCCGTGATAAGTGGTTTGCACCTGGTAGTCGGGAATCTGGGTGTGCAAGGCATCGCCCAACCAGCCTTCATGCACAAAGCTGAAATGCGCCATGTCCAGGAAATTTTCGACGATGCGCGGGGCACTGGTGTTCACTGTAAAAGGACCGGCATTGAGTTTGCGCAAACCCATTTGGGCGTCAGCCGTGAACGCGGGCACATCATGCGCATCGTGCGACAAACACACCCACAGCAAACCATAGGCTTCGCGCACGGCCAGCGGTTTGGCTTTCTGGCTTGGACCGGGTTGGAAATCTGGCATGGCGGGCACGTGGGTACATTCCCCTCGGCCGTTGAAGGTCCAGCCGTGATAGGGACACTGCAACTGGCCATTGCAGACTTTGCCCAAAGAAAGTTGCGCGCCACGGTGCGGGCATTGGTCGTGCAAACCTTGGGGTTGCCCCTGTTCATCACGCCAAAGCACCAACGGCAGGCTCAAGAGTTGCACCGCAAACGGCTGTTGCGTGAGCGCATGGCCATCGGCCACAGGGTGCCATAACTGGTGTTCAATCGGTGTCACGGCGACCTTTGGGCAGGTAGTGCTGATGGCTGGGCACCCATGCTTGGTAGGCCTCGATCCAATTGCGGGCGATGCGTTGCTGGGCCTCTGCCAAAGCCAATTCGCCGTTGCAAACCATTTTGTAAACCACGAACTCCAAATCGTTTTTTTTCTCAGCACCCCATTGCTGGTCACGCGGTTGCGGCCACATGTTTTTCGGGTCAGCTGGGCTGCCTCCAATGTTCAACGGAATCAGATGGTCTTGTTCGTAATTTCGCGGATCCAGGTCCGCATAGTTGTACTGGCGCAATTGCTCGCGCTTTAATCGGTTGGTGTATTTTTTGTCGGGCCGAACTGTGGATGTGTAGCCTTTGACGCACACCGTGGATTGCAAATTCTGGGGCGTGACGCTTGGGTCAACTGCACCCGGGGTGATGCCGGCATTGGGTAAGGCAGTCGCCGGCACGCGACCTGTCGTGGCAGATGATGGGGCAGGGATTTGGTTTTGCGCCAAGACACTGCCAGACAACATGACAGCAGATGCCCACCAAAAAAAGGCTGCCCGAGGGCAGCCTTTTTGGATGTTGCAAGCGAACTTGCGAAACATTACTTGCTACCGGGCACTTTGCCTTCCACGCCTTTGACGTAGAAGTTCACGCCGCTCAAGAATTTGTCGTCAGCGACTTCATCCTTTTTCAGAAGTGTCTTGCCCGTGTTGTCGACCAAGGGACCTTTCCATATCGAGAAGCTGCCGTCTTTCAGGCCTGCTTTGATTTCTTCGACTTTGGCTTTGGTGTCAGCAGGCACGTCTTCGGCAATCGAGACGATGTCGATCGCGCCTTCTTTCACGCCCCACCAGACGCCAGTGCCACCAACCCATGTGCCTTCCAAGGCTTCGCGGGTGGCTTTGCTGTAGTAAGGCGTCCAGTTGATGATGGCCGAGGCCAAGTGGGCTTTGGGGCCGTAGGCGGTCATGTCAGAGTCCCAACCGAAAGCACGCTTGCCTTTTTCTTCGGCTGTTTTCAGCACAGCGGGCGAATCGGTGTTTTGAAACAGCACGTCAGCACCGCTGTTGATGAGGGAGGTGGCAGCTTCGGTTTCTTTGGGTGGGTTGAACCACTCGTTGACCCACACCACTTTGGTTTTCACCTTGGGGTTGACCGACTGAGCGCCCATGGTGAAGGAGTTGATGTTGCGCACCACCTCAGGGATGGGAATAGATGCCACCACACCCAGGGTGTTGTTCTTGGTCATCTTGCCTGCGATCACACCGGCCATGTAAGCACCCTCATAGGTTCGACTGTCGTAGGTGCGCATGTTGTCGGCTTGTTTGTAGCCGGTAGCGTGTTCGAATTTGACATCCTTGCTGTCAGCAGCGACTTTGAGCATCGGGTCCATGTAGCCAAAGGTGGTGCCGAAAATCAGCTTGTTGCCTTGGGACACCATGTCACGGAAATTGCGCTCTGCGTCAGCAGACTCAGACACACTTTCGGTAAAAGAGGTTTTGATCTTGTCACCAAACTCGGCTTCCAAGGCTTTGCGAGCGTTGTCATGGGCGAATGTCCAACCGCCGTCACCCACAGGACCGACATAGGCAAAAGCGATTTTCAAGGGCTCGGGTTTGGGGGCCTCAGCCACGGGCGCTGGTTGCGGTTCTTCTTTCTTACCGCAGCCGACCACGAGGGCGGCAGCCACCAGGCTCACTGCGGTGGCTCGCAACCATCTGCGTTTGTGAAAGTCAGTCATGAATTTTCCTTAAATTGAGGAATTTCTGAAAAGTAATTTGCGATTATGACTGTTTTGAAAACAGCTCAAAGTAGCCTGCTCATGTGTAGAAGGACTTACCCAGCGACGCCGGCATATTCACCCGAATCCACTGCGGATTGCGAGAAATCAGCACCAGCACCACGATGGTGGCAAGGTAAGGCAACATGCTCATGAACTGGCTGGGCACCTCAATGCCCGTGGCTTGCAGGTGAAATTGCAGCATCGTCACGCCACCGAACAGATAGGCACCCAGCAGCACCCTGGCCGGACGCCAAGTGGCAAAGGTGGTCAGTGCCAATGCGATCCAACCCTTGCCGGCGATCATGCCCTCGACCCACAGCGGCGTGTAAATCACCGAAATATAGGCGCCCGCTAAGCCGCACAAAGCGCCCCCTGTGACCACCGCCGCCAAACGAATGTCGCGCACCGAGTAGCCCAAGGCATGGGCCGAATGAGGCGACTCACCCACCGCCCGCAACACCAAGCCAGCGCGGCTGCGCTCCAAAAACCAAATCAGGGCGATGGTGAACAAGATGACCAGATAGACCATCGGGTGTTGTTTGAACAAGGCTGGGCCCACAAAAGGCAGATCGACCAAACCAGGCACCTCAAAGCGCATGCGCTCGGGCAGTTTGGCCTGCACATAGCCGGTGCCCACAAAGGCCGAGAAGCCCACGCCAAACAGGCTGAGCGCCAAACCGGTGGCGTACTGGTTGGTGTTGAGGCCAATCACCAAGGCACCGAAAATCAAAGCCAGTAAAGCGCCCGCACCCATGCCGGCCACAAAGCCCAGCAGATCGCTGCCGGTGTGCACCACAGTGGCATAGCCAGCGATGGCCGCGCACAGCATCATGCCCTCGGCACCGAGGTTGACGATGCCCGCTTTTTCGTTGATGAGCAGCCCCAAAGCCGCGATGGCCAAGACCGTGCCCGCACTCAGGGTGGCGGCGATCAACAATGCATAGGATTCCATCACGCCACCTCCGCGCGTCTGGGCTGCCAGCGCAAGCGGTAATTCATCAAGACATCACAGGCCAACAAGCTGAACAACAACAGCCCTTGGAACACACCGGTGAGGGATTTGGGCAGGCCCAAACGGGACTGGGCCAGCTCGCCGCCGATGTAGAACATGCTCATCAGGATGGCAGAAAACACCATGCCCACCGGGTGCAAGCGCCCAACAAAAGCGACGATGATGGCTGCAAAGCCATAGCCCACCGGCACATAAGGGGTCAGCTGACCGATGGGTCCAGCCACTTCCAAGGCACCGGCCAAACCGGCCGCGCCACCTGACACCAACAAAGCCAACCAAATGGCGCGACGCGATGAAAATCCTGCGTAGCGCGCCGCGTGCGGCGCCAAGCCGCCGATTTGCTGCGCCCATCCTGCTCGGGTGCGGAACAAAAACACCCACATCACGATCACGCCGACCAGCGCCAACACCAAACCGATATTGACCCGTGAGGCTTTGAACAGACGCGGAATTTGGGTGGCGGTTTCGAAAGTTTTGGTTTGCGGAAAGTTGTAGCCCAAGGGGTCTTTCCAAGGGCCGTAGACCAAATAGCCCAACACCATGATGGCGACATAGACCAGCATCAGGCTGACCAAAATTTCGTTGGCGTGAAAGCGGTCGCGCAACCAAGCGGTGATGCC
>CAMCES010000087.1 GCA_945873925.1 Bordetella parapertussis | reverse complement strand
GGTCTTGGGCTTCAATTACGACACCGGTGAGCGCTATTTGTCAGTTGAAGGCTACCTGCCAGCTTAAGGTTTGACCATCTCCGCACACGCCGATCACACGCACATGCGTGTGCTGAGCGTCATCCCGCCGATGACGCAACTCAACACGCCCTACCCGTCCACCGCCTACCTGACTGGGTTCTTGCGCAGCCAAGGTGTCGTTGCCCGACAAGTGGATTTGGCGTTGGGATTGGTGTTGCATTTGCTGACCCCTGAGGGGCTGAGCCAAGTGCGAGACCACGCTTTGCAGTTGCCACTTGAGCGTCGCAGCGCGTGTGTGAATGCGTTTCTAGACCACTACCCTCGCTACGCCCACACCATCGCGCCGACCATTGCTTTTTTGCAAGGCTCGGACAGCACGCTGTGCCACCGCATTTCAGGCCGAGGCTTTTTGCCAGAAGGTCCGCGCTTTGCCGCCCTCGATGTGTTCGAGGACGACAGCGACGACCCGCTGGCCTGGGCCTTTGGTGCTTTGGGTCAACAAGACCGCGCCAGGCATTTGGCCACGCTGTATTTGAACGACATCGCGGACGTGGTGCGCGACGCGGTCGATCCGCGCTTTGAGTTTGTGCGCTATGGTGAATCCTTGGCCAGCAGCCAAGCGAGTTTCGATCCCTTGGCGCAGGCCTTGTCTGCACCCCCGGGTTTGTTGGATGGATGGTTGCAACAACTGACCCTGCAGGCCATGGATGAACACCAACCGGGCTTGGTCTTGCTCTCTGTGCCTTTTCCTGGGGCCATGTACGCCGCACTTCGCATCGCGCAAACCATCAAGGCACACCATCCATCGGTGTATTTGGCCTTGGGGGGTGGCTACGCCAACACCGAATTGCGCAGTTTGCGCGAACCGCGTTTGTTTGATTTTGTCGACACGGTCACGCTCGACGCGGGTGAACGCCCCTTGTTGGCGCTGATAGAGCACTTACAAGGCAAACGCTCGTTACAGCGCTTGGTGCGAAGCTTTGTGCGGGTGGATGGCGCGGTGAAATATATCAACTGGACTGAACCGGATGTGTCCTTTGACGATGTGGGCACCCCGACGTGGGACGGCTTGCCATTGCACCGTTATTTGTCTTTGCTTGACATGCTCAACCCGATGCACCGTTTGTGGAGCGATGGGCGCTGGAACAAGGTCACGGTGGCACATGGTTGCTATTGGAAGAAATGCAGCTTTTGTGATGTGTCGCTGGACTACATCTCGCGCTTTGACGCGGCGTCTGCCACCACCTTGGTTGACCGCATCGAGCGCATTGTGGCCGAGACCGGGCAAACTGGTTTCCATTTGGTGGACGAAGCCGCACCGCCCAAATCCCTCAAAGCCATGGCGGAAGAAATATTGCGCCGCCAACTGCAAATCACCTGGTGGGGCAATATCCGGTTTGAGAAAACCTTCACACCCGAGCTCTGTGAGCTGTTGGCTGAGAGTGGCTGTATCGCGGTATCAGGCGGATTGGAAGTCGCCTCGGACCGCTTGCTCGACCTGATGCAAAAAGGCGTGTCGGTGTCACAGGTGGCGCGGGTGACCAAGGCGTTTTCGAACGCGGGCGTGTTGGTGCATGCCTACCTGATGTATGGCTTTCCCACGCAAACCGTGCAAGACACGGTCGACTCGCTGGAATATGTGCGCCAACTGTTTGGCAACGGCTGCATTCAAAGCGGCTTTTTCCACCGCTTTGCTTGCACCGTGCACTCGCCAGTGGGATTGAACCCCGAGGCTTATGGCGTGACACTCTTGCCACTAGACCAGGGTGGCTTTGCACATAACGATGTCGGATTCATCGACCCGACAGGCACCGACCACGGGTTGCTGGGGCGCGGCTTGAAGAAAGCCATCTACAACTACATGCACGGCGTGGGCTTGGAAGAGGATGTGCGCCTTTGGTTTGATTTGCCCAAGGGGGCTTGCCCGAAACCGCAGGTGAAAAAAAACGCGATTGCCCAGGCTTTGGGCGAATCGCGTTCCTGAATGCTTCAGTTAAGCTGATTGCAATGCGGCAATGCGCTCTTCCAGAGGTGGATGTGAAGAGAACATCTTGCCCAAGCCGCCGCTGATGCCCATGGCTTGCAAGCTCGGTGGCAAGCCTTCGGATTGCATGTTTTGCAAGCGGGCCAAGGCGTTGATCATGGGTTGCTTGCGGCCCATCAACTCTGCGGCACCGGCGTCTGCTCTGAATTCACGTTGGCGGCTGAACCAGGCCACGACGATGCTCGCGGCAATGCCCAAGACGATGTCGAGCACGATGCTGGTGACGTAATAGGCTATGCCCGGGCCGGTGTTTTCTTCATCGTTTTTGCGCAAGAAGCTGTCGACCGCGTAGCCGATCACGCGGCTCAAAAACACCACGAAGGTGTTGAGCACGCCTTGCACCAAGGTGAGCGTCACCATGTCGCCATTGGCAATGTGCGCCACTTCGTGGGCCAACACGGCTTCGACCTCTTCGCGGGTCATGCCTTGCAGCAAACCGGTGGACACCGCCACCAAGGCGGAATTTTTGAAAGCGCCTGTGGCAAACGCGTTGGGTTCGCCTTCGTAGATGGCCACTTCAGGCATGTCCAAGCCAGCGCGTTGCGACAGGTTGCGAACTGTGTCGACAATCCATGCTTCGTCGGCGTTTTGCGGTTGCTCGATCACTTGCGCACCCGTGGTCCACTTGGCCATGGGCTTGCTGATCAAAAGCGAAATGAACGCGCCACCAAAACCCATCACCATGGCGAAGCCGAGCAAGGCTCCGAGGTTCAAGCCATTGGCTGTCAAAAAGCGGTTCACGCCAAGCAGGCTGGCGACCACGCCCAGCACCAGCATCACCGCCAAATTGGTCACGATCAACAGAAAAATGCGTTTCATGTGTTCCTTTACACCGACCCTCCTTTGGGTCAGATGTCCCGCATGTTAGGGCCAAGGCCTGAGATTTCAATCCCTGAAGACGTTTTTGTCCGCATAGAACTCAGGGTTTTCATTCTCTGCCCACCAACCCGGCACACCCAGCATGGGCAGCGGCGTGAACGGCTTGGTCTGCAACCATTCAGCCGTGGTGTGGCTGCTCAACCAGTCGTCCAACGCGGCATCGCTCGCCTGCGCTTGCGTGATCAGGCACTCAGGCATGGGCAAACACAACACATGCCCCGTGATCCCTTTGTAAGGTGTCAAGAGCTTTTCCAACAAAGCGTGTCCAAAGACATTGACATGCACGTGTTGCCAAAGCTCGCGGTGTTGACCAAACAGGCTTTGCCAGTCTTTGGCCTGCAATGCTTGCCAAACCAGTTCGGGTGCGCATAGCAGCACAGCGTTTTCGTCCATCAAGGTGACCGCGTCGCGCAGCGCACCACGCTGGGCTTGGATGCCATGGGTTTGAATCGCCTGTGCTTGCAGTCGGTTCAAGCGGCGTTTGGTTTTCGGAAAGTGCAGCCAACACAAGCCGTTGAAGAAATCGTGTGCATTGTTGCGGGTGGGTATGCGTTGTTGCTCGTCGATGAAGGCTTCGTATGCCGCGCCAGGTGACAAGGCGTCTTGGGCCACAAATCTCAAAGCGTTGGGGTGAACAAAGCTGTTCAAGGCTTGCGGCAAATCACCCGACGCATGCCACCGCTGCACAACACCTTCGCCATGGGCTGCCCAGGGTGCAAACCAAGCCTGCTTCCAATCAACGCGTAACAACCGCAAGCCTCAGGCCAAGCGCCAGGCCAGTGACTCACCGCCTCGCAGGGGCTTCAAGCTGGTTTCACCGTAAGGCAACTGTTCGGGCAAGGTCCAGCTTTGGCGATGCAAGGTGATCTGCGTTGTGTTGCGCGGCAGGCCGTAAAAGTCAGGGCCGTGAAAACTGGCAAAAGCCTCGAGTTTGTCCAAAGCGCCCATGCTGTCAAAAGCCTCGGCATACAACTCCATCGCAGACAAAGCGGTGTAGCAACCCGCACAACCGCTGGCGTGTTCTTTCAGAGTTGCTGCATGTGGTGCGCTGTCGGTGCCCAAAAAGAAACGGTCGCTGCCCGATGCCGCTGCTTGCAACAAGGCTTGGCGATGCACTTCGCGCTTCAAGACAGGCAGACAGTAGTAATGCGGCCGCAGACCACCCATGAACAAGGCGTTGCGGTTGTAGAGCAAGTGGTGCGCAGTCAAGGTGGCTGCAGTGTGCTTGCCCGCTTGCGCCACGAACTGCGCAGCCTCGCGGGTGGTGATGTGCTCGAGCACGATGTTGAGTTCGGGGAAGTCGCGTCGCAGCGGCACCAAATGTCGGTCGATGAACACCGCTTCGCGGTCAAACACATCCACCTCGGGGTCGGTCACCTCGCCGTGCACCAGCAAGGGCATGCCCACGCG
>CAMCES010000086.1 GCA_945873925.1 Bordetella parapertussis | reverse complement strand
ACCACCCCAATCAGGGTCATGGGCAACGAGGTCATCAAGGCCAGCGGTTGCAAAAAGCTTTTGAACTGGCTGGCCAAGATCATGTAGATGAAGATGATCGCCATGCTGAGCGCAATCAAAGCGTAATGAAACGACTCTTTCATGCTCTTGGTCGAGCCGCCAAACTGGTAACGGTAACCGTCTGGCATGGCGATCTCTGCCAAGATGGCCTGTATGTCTTTAGACACATCGCCACTGGGGCGGCCATAGGTGTTGCCACTGAAGGAGACTTCGCGTGAGAGTTCGCGCCGGTTGACTTGGTTGGGTCCAAATCCCTCACGGATCTGTGCGACTTGGTTGAGCCGCACAACCCGTGTGCTGCCATCGCTGGCGGTGCCCACATGGAATGGCAGCCGTTCCAGGTCTTCGGGTGCAGTGCGCAGCTGTGGGTCTAAGCGCACCTTGACTTCGTAGGTCTGGTCGTTGCCGGCACGCCATACACCCACAGTCTGGCCTGCCACCAAGGTACGCAATTGGTTGGCGATGCTGGCCACACCCAAGCCGAAGTCGGCTGCAGCCTCACGGCGCACCGTGATGTCGATGGTCGGTTTGTTGGGCTTGACGCTGGACTCGATGTCCACCAAGCCGGGGACCTGGGCGATTTTGTTCATCACCACCGCGGCCAGGCGGTCGAGTTCGGGCTGCTCAGGGCCCAGCAGATAGAACTCGATTTGTTTGGCACCGCCCACCGAGTCAAGCAATCCCACATGGGTCACGGTCAAGCCCGGCATGTTGCTTAGGCGCTCGCGGATTTTGGGTGTGAAATCGTTGATGTTGAGGGTGCGCAAATGCCGGTCCAACATGCGGAAGTACACGTTCGCGTAGATTTTGCCGTTGGCGTTGCCGGTGTTGATCGTGGACAAGGTGTAGCGCACTTCGGGGAAGCTGCGCAGCATCGCTTCGACTTCTTTGGCCTTGGCTTCGGTGACTTCCAGGGAGGAACCCACTGGCACATAAAAGGTCACCGACGCTTCCGAGTAGTCGGCCTTGGGTACAAACTCGGTGCCGAGCATCGGCACCATCATGATGCTGCCGATGAACACCCCTGCGGCAATCAAAACCGTGACCAACCGATGGTGCAGGGCGTTGATCAGCAAAGCCTGGTAGACATGGCTCAGCATTTCCGTGCCGTTTTCAAAAGCCTGGGTCACCCGACCCAAGCTGCGGTCATACCAGTTGACAGCGCGCTTTGGCTGACCTTCGATGTGGATACTGGGGTCGTGCCAGACGCTGGAGAGCATCGGGTCTAAGGTGAAGCTCACGAACATGGAAATCAGGACCGCAGCCACGATGGTCAGGCCAAACTCGTGGAAAAACTTACCAATCACGCCGTCCATGAAACCGATGGGTAAAAACACCGCCACGATAGAGAAAGTAGTGGCCAAGACCGCCAGGCCAATTTCACGGGTGCCTTGCAGCGCGGCGTCATAGGCGTTTTGACCCATTTGCACATGCCGCACGATGTTCTCGCGCACCACGATCGCGTCATCGATCAGCAAGCCAATGCACAGCGACAAGGCCATCAAGGTCATCATGTTGATGGTGAATCCCATCAAGGCCATGACCCAAAAGGTGCCGATCACGGCAATGGGCAGCGTCAAGCCGGTGATGATGGTCGAGCGCCATGAATTGAGGAACAAAAACACGATCAGCACGGTGAGCAAAGCCCCTTCGATCAGGGTTTTGCGCACGTTGTTGACGGCCACACGGATTTGACGCGAGCCGTCGTAAATCACCTCCAGCCGTAGACCTGGGGGGAGTTGTTGGCGCACACCTGTCACCATCTCCATCAAGCCATCCACCACTTCGATGGTGTTTTCATCTTGCGACTTTTGCACCGACATCAGCAGGGTGCGTCCGCCGTTGTAGAGGGCCAGGTTTTCCAGCTCTTGTGCGCCGTCATTGATTCGCGCGACTTGAGACAAACGGACAATGCTGCCGGCTTTGCGGGCAATGATGATGTCCGCAAAATCCTCGGGGCGCTGGATACGGCCTTGCACCTGTACCACCCGGTCTTGCTGCAATGAGCGAACCGAGCCCACCGGCAGCTCTTGGTTTTCGTTGCTGACAGCGGCCACCACTTGGTCAGCCGTGATACCCAGGGACTCCATGGCCTGCGGGTTCAAATAAAGGTTGATCTCGCGTTTGGTGCCGCCCACCAGGGTGACTGAGCCCACGCCCCGGACATTCTCCAGGCGCTTTTTCAGCACCTGGTCAGCCCAGTTGGTCATCTCGACATGGCTGGGTGCAGCCGCCCCTGGCACCAAGGTGCTCGGGTCGGGGACCACCGCCAGATTCCAGACCGGGCGGCTGGCCGGGTCAAATCGCAAAATCCGCGACTCCCTCACCTCGGGGCGCAGCAAGGGATGGATGATGGCCACCCTTTCGCGCAAATCATCTGCGGCTTTGCGGCTGTTGACGCTCAGCTGAAACTCGGCGATGACCACCGACATGCCTTCATAGCTGCGCGAGGTCAGGGCGCTGATGCCGGAGGTGGAGTTCACCGCCTCTTCGATTTTTTTTGTGACTTCGCTCTCGACAATCTCGGGCGAGGCGCCTGGGTATTCGGTGGTGATCACCACCACCGGCAGGTCAATATTGGGGAACTGGTCGATCTTGAGTTGCTGGAATGAAAACGCGCCGAGCACGACCAAGGCGAGCATCATCATCGTGGCAAACACCGGGTTGCGCAGGCTGACTTGGGTGAACCACATGGCTTAAGGTTTCTGGGGGTTGACGACAGCAGGCGCGGCGGGAGTGATGCGCAGGTTCAAGCCTTCACGCAAAGCGCCCAGCTTGGCGGGCAATACCTGGGTGTTCGCAGCCAAATCCTTGACCACCACCCAGGTACCTGGCTGGGCGGCATCGGCCAAGTAGCCGCGGGTGCCCAAGGTCACGGTTTGGTGCATCACCCGGTCTTTGTCGACGAACTGCACATAGGGCTGGGGTTTGTCGGTGCGCACGGTTTCCAAGGGCACAGCCACGCCTTGAATTTGACTCAATTGCAGTTCGCCCTGGCCATACATGCCCTGGCGCAGACCGCTGGTGGTCTGCAGTTGCAAGTAGACCAATACGCTGCGGCTGTTGGATTGCACGCTGGGGTTGATGCGTTGTACCCGTGCTGCGATCTGTTGTTCGCGCCCTTCCAAGTTCAGCCTGGCTTTTTGGCCAACCCGCACGTCCACCGAGTCTGCGGGGCTGAGGGTGGCTTCGAGCTCCAAGCTGCTCAAGTCCACCAATTCAAGCAAGCGCGTGTCGATACCCACCCGTTCACCAGGCTGAGCCAAACGCGCTGAGATTTGTCCAGAAATAGGGGCGTACAAAACGGCTTCGTCCAGGGACTTGCGCGCCACTTCTGCACCTGCCAGCGCGGCGTTGTAGGTAGCTTGCGCGCCAGCCAAGGTGGCAAACGAGGTGTCGAGGGCAGTTTTGGAGATGAAGCCCTGGTCGACCAAGGCTTGGTTGTTCTCGTACTGGCGCTTGGCGATGTCGATCTGGGTTTTGGCGGCATCGGCTTGTTGCTCGGCTTGGCGCAAGCGGCGTTGGTATTCGGTGGGGTCGATGCGGGCGACCACTTGACCCGCCTTGACGCTGTCGCCCTCACGGCCCTTGAGTTCGAGCAACTCACCTGCCACGCGGGCTTTGATCACCACCGTGTTGACCGCCTTGAGGTTGCCAGTGACCGGCAAGGTGTGGATCAGGGTTTGGTTCTGCGCGGTGATCAATTCGCTGGCGGGCAGCTGCACCAAACTGGCAGGCGCAGCCACGCTGCTTGAAGACGCGGGGGGTGGCACGGCTGGGGTGGGCTTGCGCATCACCCCATAGGTCACGCCCAAAGCCACCAAGATCAGCACAGACCACACCCATTTGGATCGTGAATTCATCTCAAATTACTCCGTCAAACAAACATCAGGCTGGCATTCGCCAGCCTCGAATCAAGGTGTCTATATGCTGTTGCAAAAACAGTTCGGGATCGAAGACCTGTTGCGACACACAGGCCGACAGCGAGTGCTTCCACATGGTGAGGAAGACAATGGTGGAGACCAGGCTGTAGACCGCCAAGTCGGTTGGCAGCGGCCGAAATTCGCCACTGTCGATGCCGCGTTGCAGGATGGCCTTGAACAAGCGGTGCCCGGGTTGCATCACCTCGGCTTCATAAAACTGCACGACCTCGGGGAAGTTGCTGGCTTCGCTGGTCACCAGTTTGGTGATGCCACTGGCCTTGGTGTTGCCAATGCGCTCCCACCAAGACTGCATCGCATAACGCAACATGTCGGCTGTGCTGCCTTGGAAACTCTCAAATTCTTGGTTCCAGGTGGGGAAATGTTCGGCCAAATTGGCGCGGATCACCGCCTTGAACAGGTCTTGTTTGGTGGCGAAATACACAAACAAGGTGCCTTTGGACACGCCCGCGCGAAGCGCGACTTCCTCCACCTTGGTCGCGGCATAACCTTTTTCCACAAACAAGGACAAAGCCGCCTCAAGCAATTCCAAAGGACGCGCCTCTTTGCGTCGCTC
>CAMCES010000085.1 GCA_945873925.1 Bordetella parapertussis | reverse complement strand
TGGACGGGCCGCAATGGGCTTACATGTTCAGCCGCAACATGGTGGACATCATTGCCGTGGTCCCTGCGCAATTTGGCGCACGCCCGACTTTCGAGGCCGATTTGCTGGTGGAGGTGAAAAGCCCGGCCTTGGCAGACGCCACCACGCCGCTGGAAGCTCTGGCGTGCTTGGAGTCGGTCATTCCCTTTTTGGAGCTGCCCGACTTGATGGTGGCGGGCAAGTTCTCAGGCAACGCGTTGCTGGCCGCCAACCTGGGCTTTCGAGGTGGTGTGCTGGGCGCGCAAGTCCCGGCGCAACAGACCCAAGCCTTTGTGGATGCGTTGGCGAACATGACCGTGGTGATGAGCGACCAAGGCCCCAAGCCCCAGGAGTTTGGCCGGGCCAAGGGCAGTGATTTGCTGGGCCACCCCTTGAATGCAGCGATTTGGCTGGCCAAGGCGCTGAAGAAGGAAGGCATCACTTTGAAAAAAGGCGACTTGTTGAGCCTGGGCGGATTTTTGCCGCCCGTGCCCACGCAATCGGGCATGCAGATTCAATTGCAATACATGGGCTTACCAGGCGACCCGTCTGTCACGGTGTCGTTCAACTGAGCAGCTGACGGCTGTCGGTGCCAAAAATCACCACATGGTCGGCCTGCAAACGGATGCCGATCCATTCGCCGAGGTGGTGGTCATGGTGACTGGGCACATGGGCCATGACGGTTTGCCCACTCGCCAAACGCAGGGTGTACAAAAACTCTGAGCCGCGAAAGGTTTTGCGGATGATTTCAGCCTTCACCTCCGCTTCATCGTCATGCACGATGTCATCGGCGCGCAGCAACACATCGCATGCGCCTGCGTTGCCGGTGGGCAGTGGGGGCAAATCATCGGCCACGTCATGCAACAAGCCCAGCGGGGTGTGCAAGACCATGGTGGCGCCTTCGCGCTGCGCTTGGGCCGGGGCAAACACCCCGTGCCCAATGAACTCAGCGACAAAGCGGGTGCTGGGTCGGTGGTAGAGCTGGTAGGCGTCATCCCATTGGTGCAAACGGCCTTGGTGCATCACCCCAATGACATCGCCCAGCGCAAAGGCCTCCATCTGGTCATGGGTGACAAACAAGGCGGTGATCTGCGCCTTTTTCAAAATATCCCGCAGTTCATGGGCGAGACGCTCGCGCAAATCGACATCCAGGTTGGAGAAAGGCTCGTCCAACAACAACAAATGGGGCTCCGGTGCCAATGCGCGCGCCAACGCCACCCGCTGTTGTTGACCGCCTGAGAGTTCATGGGCGTAGCGCTTGCCCATGGCATCGAGCCCCACCAGGGCGAGCATGTCGCTCACCCGGGCCTGGCGTTTCGCCGCTGGCCAATCTGCCAACCCAAAGGCCAGGTTTTGGGCCACATTGAGATGCGGGAACAAGGCGTAGTCCTGGAACACCATGCCGATGCGGCGCTGTTCAGCGGGCACATGGCTGGTTTCACTGCTGAAGAGTTGCTCCCCCATGCGGATGCTGCCAGCCCGGATCCGCTCCAAACCTGCCACGGCACGCAACAAACTGGTCTTGCCACAACCCGAGGGACCGATCAGCACACCCATTTGACCCATGGCCAAACCAAAGCTCACGCGGTCAACCGCCGGCTGCGCGCGCCCTGGGTAATGCATTTTTAAATCAGACACCTGGAGAAACATGGTTTCCATTGTAGGCAGGGCGGTCTGGCAAGGCGTCTGCCTACAATCTGCGCTCTCTCTCAGCGGCCAGTTGCACTGGCAACCCCTATGCCTTTGACCGCCTTGGTTCGACTGCTTGTGACCCTCCTGCTGGCCCTGCCGGTGCTGATGGTATTGGCTGCGTGGTTGCAATGGGACGCCCAATCAGCCGAGGTGCTCCATGCCTTGTCTCAGACGGTTTTACCTGACTACATCGGCAGCAGTTTGACGCTTTGCCTGTGGGTCAGCCTGGGGGTGATCAGCATGGGCAGCGTGAGCGCTGCGGCGGTCACTTTGTTTGATTTTCCTGGGCGACAAACCTTGAGCTGGGCGCTGCTCTTGCCACTGGCCATGCCAGCCTATGTGGTGGCCTATGCCTACACCGATTTTTTGCAGTACAGCGGGCCGCTGCAAACCAGCATGCGATCGTTTTGGGGCCTGCAAGGCGCCTTGTGGCCGGACGTGAGAAGCCTTTGGGGCGCGGCTGTGGTGTTGAGTTGCAGTCTCTATCCTTATGTTTACCTGCTCACCCGCACCGCCTTAGCAGACCGGGCGCCGCAGTTGATGGAGGCTGCGCGGTTGCTGGGCGCGGGTTTGAGCCGCCGGATTTTCCGTGTCGCTTTGCCGCTGGCACGCCCCGCGATCGCAGCGGGTGTGGCCTTGGCGCTGATGGAAACCTTGGCCGACTTTGGGGTCAGCAGTTATTTCGGCATCCAAACATTCACTGCCGGCATCTACAAAGCCTGGCTGGTGATGGACAACCGCTGGGCAGCCGCCCAGCTGTCTACCTTCCTGCTGCTCATGGTTGCCTTGGTTTTGTTGCTCGAGCAGCGGGCGCAGGCCCGTTTGCGCTTTGTCAGCAGCCGAGCCACCGGTCAAAGCCATGAATCTCAGCCTTTGCAGCTCAGGGGTTGGCATGCCGGCTTGGCCATTTTCCTGTGCCTGATGCCAATCCTGCTGGGCTTTGTTTTGCCCCTGGCCATCATGGGTCATGCCCTGTGGCAAAGCAGTCTGAACCAACCCCTGCCATGGTGGGACTTTGCCGATTGGGTCTGGAACAGCTTGCGCCTGGGTGCGGTCACGGCCGTGTTGGCTGTGGCCATCGCCCTGATGCTCGCCTACAGTGTTCGGCTGCAGCCAAGCTTTTGGCGCAGGTTTTCAACCCAGCTGGTGGGTCTGGGCTATGCCGTGCCCGGGGTGGTGATCGTGGTGGGTTTGTTGCTGCCGGTGGCTTGGCTCCAATCGCACTGGCCCAACAGCCAAGTGGGCTACTGGTTAACCGCCACGGTGCTGGGTCTGGTGTGGGCCTACTTGGTGCGCTTCATTGCCGTGGCTTTGCAAAGCGTGCAAAGCGGGTATGCCCGCATCTCCAGCAGCACGGATGAGTCTGCGCGCATGTTGGGTATCGCTGGCTGGTCGCTGTTTGCCCGGGTGCATTGGCCGCTGATGACCCGGGCTAGCGCGGCCGCTTTGCTGTTGGTCTGGGTCGATGTCATGAAAGAGCTGCCGGCCACCTTGGTCTTGCGTCCGTTCAACACAGACACCTTGGCCGTGGTGGCCTACCAACTGGCGCGCGATGAGCGTTTGGGTGAAGCCGCATTGCCCTCGCTGGCCCTGGTCTTGGTGGGCCTGTTACCGGTCCTGATGCTCAGCAAAACCTTGCGCAAATCCACTTGAATCGCAGGGCATTTGAATTTCATCAAATGCGAATCATTCCTATTGGGTCTAAGATCAGGCTTTTCTTTATCTGAAAGTTTGACATGCTGACTTGCCAATCGACTCTGGCACATGGCTGGCGAGCCTGGTTGCTGGGCAGTGCTTTGCTGGCTGTCCTGCCCGCGGCCTGGGCGGAAGAACCTGTGCTCAACCTTTACTCGGCCAGGCATTACGCCACCGACGAAGCGCTCTACAAAGACTTCACCCAAGCCACCGGCATTCGCATCAACCGGGTAGACGCGGATGATGCGGGGATTTTGGCCAGGATCAAAGCCGAGGGTTCGGCCTCCGCGGCCGATGTGATTTTGTTGGTTGATGCCACCCGCTTGTGGAAGGGTGAAATAGACAAGCTGTTTGCCCCGGTGAAATCACCCTTGCTGCTCAAAGCCGTGCCAGAAAACCTGCGGGCCAAAGAACGGCCCGAGGGCACGGCCTGGTTTGGTTTGTCCACCCGGGCGCGCGTCATCGTGTATGACAAGGAAAAAGTCAACCCAAACGAGGTTGATACCTACGAAAAACTGGCCGATCCGCACAACCTGGGCCGCTTGTGTGTGCGCTCGGGCTCACACCCCTACAACCTCTCGCTGTTTGGCGCCATGCTGGAACACCTTGGGGCGCCTGCCACGGAAACTTGGCTCAAGGGTCTGGTGCGCAACATGGCCCGCAGCCCCAAGGGCGGCGATACCGATCAAATCAAAGGGGTGGCCAGTGGTGAGTGTGGCGTGGCCTTGGCCAACTCCTACTATGTGGCGCGCTTGATGCGCAGCAACACACCCGAGGACCGGGCCGTGGTTGAGCGCATTGGCGTGGTGTTTCCCAACCAAACCAGTTGGGGTACCCACATGAACATTGCTGGCGGGGCGGTCGCTCGACACGCCAAGCACCCTGGCAATGCGGTTGCCTTTTTGAACTACCTGGTCAGCCCACATGCTCAAAAATATTTCGCCGATGGCAACAACGAATGGCCGGTGGTCAAAGGCATTCCCATGACCAACCCGGCCTTGTCTGCCATGGCTGGGCGTGGTTTCAAAAGCGAGCAACTGCCCACCAGCGTGGTGGGCATGAACCAAATCAAGGTTCAGCAAATGCTCGACCGGGTCGGTTTTCGTTGAATCAGGACGGGGGTACCCGGGGCTGCAATTGCAAGGCCTCGGGCATGACCTGCTCTTGCACCCGCTCGGGTTCGCGCGGCTCGGCTGGGCCAAATCCCAGAACACGCAAGTGCCCGTTGGACCAAGCCCAGATCCACAGGTTAAGCAGCAGCAACAGGCCGCACACATGGGGCCAGTATTTCCTCATGCCAGTGC
>CAMCES010000084.1 GCA_945873925.1 Bordetella parapertussis | reverse complement strand
ACCGGGCAAGACCTGGAGGTGAGCATTGCCATCAAGCCCACCAGTTCCATCCTGACACCGCGCGACAGCATCGACAGCGCAGGCAGCGCCGTGCAGGTGCAAACCAAGGGTCGCCATGATCCTTGTGTAGGCATCCGCGCCACGCCCATCGCCGAGGCGCTGCTGGCGCTGGTGGTAATGGACCTTGCATTGCGCCACCGCGCGCAATGTGGCGATGTCGTGATGCCACTCACGCCCATCCCTGCCCAACGCGGCGACTGAACCCATGACAACAGAATCCGCGCCGCGGGTCTCGCGGCGTCAACTGGTGCCGTTTGCCGCACTCTCGGCCAGTTATTTCGCCCACATCGGTTTCTTCAATCCCTACCTGCCTTTGTGGCTCAAAAGTTTGGGTTTGAGCCTGTGGATGATTGGTTTGCTCACCTCGATGCAAGCCGTGACCCGCGTGTTTGCGCCCTACCTGTGGGGCTGGCTGAGTGACCGCAGCGGCGAGCGTGTCCCGCTCATGCGTTGGTGCGCTGGTATGGCCTTGTTGTGCTCTCTGGGTTTGCTCTTGAGCAACTCAGCTTGGTGGCTGGCGCTGGTGCTGTTTTTGATGTTCACCCACACCAGCGCCATGATGCCGATGAGCGAAGCCGCGATGGCGCATTTGGTCAGCCACCAAGGCGCGCTGGATGTGCGCCGCTATGGCCGTATTCGTTTGTGGGGTTCGCTGGGATTTTTGGTCACGGTGTTTGTCTCAGGGGCATGGTTTGAGGCACATGGCATGGGCGACTTCACCTGGTGGACCGTGCTGACCTTGGCGGCCATCAACCTGAGTGTTTGGAGCTTGCCGAATGTGCGCGAAGAGGCACAACAAATCCAGGGGCAAGACGGCTTGGCCCAAGTGATGCGTCAACCGTCCACCCTGTGGTTTTTTGCCACCTTGTTTTTCCATGTGCTGTCGCATGTGGCGATCTACACGTTTTTGTCGCTTTACCTGGATGAACTCGGCTATGGCAAAGACATGATTGGCCTGCTGTGGGCCTTGTCGGTGGTGTTGGAAATCATCGGCTTTTTCACGCAAAGCCGTTGGCTGCATTGGCTCAGCTTGCCCGCGTGGTTGTGTGTCTGTACCAGCGTGATGGCCTTGCGCATGGGCCTCACCGCTGGGTTTGGGCAAGTGCTGTGGGTGCTGTTGCTGGCGCAATGCTTGCACGTGTTCACCTTTGCCATCCAACACACGGTGTGCATCGCCTGGTTGTCACAGCATTTCCCGGGCCGTTTGCGGGGCCGTGGTCAAGCGCTGTATGCGGTGATTGGCTATGGCTTCACCGGTGTGTTAGGGGCTTTGGGCGGGGCAGCACTCAGCACCCGCTTGGGTTTGCAAACCGTGTTTTGGGTGGCCATGCCGGTGGCTTTGTTGGGCCTGCTGTGCGCGCTGATGTTGCGAAGCGCTGCACAAAACCATACGCACAAACCCGCTGCCGCATAAAGCTTCATTTTCCAGTGTGGGCGCTTGTTGCTCTTGTTGAAAGCAGATACACCTCGGGGCAGGGAGGTGTGCCATGCACAAACCGCGCATCCTGATCGTCGAAGACCATCCCTTGATGGCAGATGCCCTGCGGGTGCAACTGCAACTCCACCTACCTCAGGCGGTCTGTATGCAAGCCAACACTCTGAAAAATGCATTGGCCTGCTTGCAGTCACAAGGGCCGTTTGCCATGGTGTTGCTCGACTTGAACCTGCCCGACTCCAAGGGTGAAGCAACGCTCGATGCCGTATGCGCCTGTCGAATCGAGGGACCCTTGGTGGTGTTGACTGCGGTTGACGATGACCACTTGGTGCAAAGCTGCTTGGCCAACCACGTGCTGTTCCTCAGCAAATCGGTCTCCTCTGCCCACCTCATGACCGAGTTGTTGGCCGCCTTGTCTGACGCCTTGCACCAAATACCCAAGCATGCGGTGCAGGAGCCTGAGCCTGATTCGATTCACCAGCTCTCCAAGCGTCAGCGTTTGGTGCTGGCGATGCTGGCGCAGGGCAAAAGCCGAGCCGAGATTGCCGCCGAGTTGGCGATCAGCGAAAACACGGTGCGCACGCACATGAGCGACATTTACCAACGCCTGGGTGTACAAAACCGCACCCAAGCCAGCACACGGTATGTTTTGTGGACACAGCAACACGGGGCAGACCATGAGTGATGGTTGGGGTAGCCTGTGGCGGGCTGTCTGTATTGGCATGTGCTTGTGTCTGCCACCCCTGGTCTGTGGTCAAACTGCGCCCAGTGATCGTTTGTGGACCCAATTGAGGGCAGTGGCTGACCTGGACGCCGACTTCCAACCAGCGCAGGCATGGGCCTTGACCCAATCCCCTTCAGCCATTCGCCTGAACCATGCCGACCAGGTGCTGGGCCCGGCCAACAGCCCGCCGCATTGGGTGGCGCTGAGCTTGAACATGGACACCGTCGAGCAGCAGGTTTGGTGGTTGAGTTTGCAGTCTCCGACACAAGACCACAGTGCACTTTGGGTAAGCCGCGACGGCGGTGCTTGGACACAGCAGGCTGACATGACCACCCAGACGCACCAATGGGGTGGGGGCCATCTGTTTCCCATGTGGTCATTGGAGCGTCAAGGGAGCAAACGCTTGGATCTGTTGTTGCGAACCGAGGGGCCCAACCGGGTTCAATTTCCTGTGCGTCTTGAAACACCTGAGGCTTTCGCGCTACAGCAGCAGCGTTTGATGTTGTTGATGGGTGCGGTGCTGGCAGTGCCCTTGTTGGTCGTGTTTTATGGATTGAGTTTGGTCAGAAGTTTGCGCAACCTCAAGCTGCCCTTGTATTTAGGCATGGCATGTTGCGAACTCATGGCGGCGGTTTGGGTCAGCGGTTTGATGAATGTGCTCTGGCCAGAGCTGACCCGTATTCAAGCCGCGTGGATCGGATGCATGGCGTATTGGCTGTTGTTTGTCATCAGTCTCTACCATGCACAGACCTTTTTAAGGACTGCTCAAGGCCATCCCCGCACTCACCAGATGCTTCATGGGGCTGCCGCGGTGTGGTGGTGTGCTGTTCCTGTTTGCGTGGTCTTGGCGCCTGAATGGCTGCGAGCTCTCTTGATCTACGGTGGTTCCTTGCATGCCACTTGCATGGCGGTGTTGGCATGGCGGTGTTGGCGACAGCAACCCACGGCAAACCACGCGTTGTTCATGGGTGTGTGGTTGGTGTATTTGTCTTCGATCCTGGCGTATTGGTTTTACCGCTGGTTTGAATGGACGTTGTTCGTCACCTTGGGGGCGCAATTTGTACAGGGCGCACTGGTGTCGACGTTGTTGGGCTTGTCGGTGTGCGTGCAAGTGATTTCAGAGCGACGCGCCTTGCGCCGAAGCCACAGCCTGTCACAAGCCAGGCACCGTTGGTATGCCGCTGCCCACCACGACCTGTGGCAACCCTTGCAGAGCATTCAGCTTTACGCGAATGCCTTGGTCACCGCCCCAGCCACTCAACAAGCCGGATTGGTCACAGGCATACGCTTGGCCACAGCATCGGTCGATGACTTCATGAACCAATTACGTGACTGGTCGATGGATCAACCAGAGGACGCCCATGTCGAACCAGCCGTTCGATGGCATTTACCCGACCTGTTGCTGCCCCTGGCAGAGGAGTTTCGGTCATTGGCTCGCTTGCGCCATGTTGTCTTACGTCACCACTGCCCATCGGTGCAAGTCTGGGCGCACCCATCGTCTGTGCAACGCATGGTCAGGAACTTGCTATCCAACGCATGCAATACACCCCGGCAGGAGGCCGGGTGTTGCTGGGTGTCAGGCGCACTGGCCAATGGGTATGGGTCACATGCTGGGACAACGGCATAGGCATGTCGGCTGAACAGGCAAAAGTGTGCTTTGAGGCGTTCACCCGAGCCGACCCGACCCGCGAACATGCCCATCATCTGGGCTTGGGCTTGTTCAGCGTGAGACAACTGGCCACCAAATACCGGTTACCGACCCGAATGCAAAGCTGGCAGGGCAAAGGGACCGTGGTGGGCTTTGGATTGCCAGTCGCTGATCAGTAAGATCACGGGCAACCCAATCACCCAAGGAGAACCGAAATGGCAGCCTACATCATTGTCGATGGCTTGGTTATCGATGCCGACAAGATGGAGCAGTACAAAGTGTTGGCCAAACCGTTGGTGGAGTCTTTTGGGGGGGAGTATTTGGCCCGAGGTGGGGCATTGAGCGTGAAGGAAAACCAGCGGTGGACCCCAAACAGATTGGTATTGCTGAAATTTCCATCCATGGCGCATGCCGAGGCGTTTTACAACGCTGCTGATTACCAGGCCATCTTGCCCTTGAGTCACCAAGCGTCAGAGAGAACCTTGGTGATCTTTGAAGGCCTGTGAGGGTTCAATCCCTGGGCCTGAACAAAAACGCAATCTTGCCGGGCACGTTGCCGTTTTCATCACGGGGCAGCGAGCCGGTTTTTTCAACCGCGTTCAGCACGGCTTGGTCCCAGGCTGGATTGCCGCTGGAGACCGTTAACTTGGCGCCGATGATTTGCCCTGATGGGCTGCATGTCACTTCCACTTCAGCGGCGGGGTTACCCACCAGGCTCAACAGCTGGGTGTCAGAGAAAACAATGTTGGGCTTGACCTTGGCGCGTAACTTGCCTAAATAGGACGCGCTGGGGGCAGCAGCAATCGGTGCTTTGCCTTTGTCAACCGGTGTTCCCGTGGCATCTG
>CAMCES010000083.1 GCA_945873925.1 Bordetella parapertussis | reverse complement strand
CCGATCGGTGCGGTGTTGGCTGGCCCGAAAGCCGCTGGTATTTTCCAGCCCGGCAACCACGGCACCACCTTTGGCGGCAACCCCTTGGCCATGCGCGCCGGTGTGGAAACCCTGCGCATCATGGAAGAAGACGGTTTGTTGGAAAACGCACACCGCGTCGGCCAGCATTTCAAAGCCGCTTTCGAGCGTGAATTCAAAGGCATGGCGGGTGTGAAAGAGATTCGCGGCCAAGGCCTGATGATCGGCATCGAACTCGACCGCCCCTGCGGCCCGCTGATGGGGCAGGCCTTGGAAGCCGGTTTGCTGATCAGCGTGACCGCTGACAGCGTGATCCGCTTGCTGCCCGCCCTCATCATGACCGAGCATGAAGCCGATGAAGTGGTGGCCATTTTGGTGCCGCTGGTCAAGCAGTTGTTGAACACCCCAAAGGTCTGACATGCGCCAGCCCCTGAAACACTATTTGCAGTTCACAGATTTGACGGCGGACGACTACGGCTATTTGTTCAGCCGGGCCGCCTTGATCAAGGCGAAATTCAAGGCCTATGAAAAACACCAACCGCTGACCGACCGCAGCTTGGCCATGATTTTCGAAAAAGCCTCGACCCGCACCCGCATCAGCTTTGAAGCGGGTATGTACCAAATGGGTGGCGCGGTGGTTCACCTGACCACCGGTGACACGCAGTTGGGCCGCGCCGAACCGATCGAAGACAGCGCCAAGGTGATCAGCCGCATGGTCGACCTGGTGATGATCCGTACCTACGAGCAAACCAAGCTCGAGCGCTTCGCAGCCCATTCACGTGTGCCTGTCATCAATGGCCTGACCAACGAATTCCACCCTTGCCAAATCCTGGCCGACCTGTTGACCTTCATCGAACACCGGGGCGATGTGCACCAACCCTTGGTGTGTTTGAAGGGCAAGGTGGTGGCCTGGGTGGGCGACGGCAACAACATGGCCAACACCTGGTTGCAAGCCGCTGATTTGCTGGGCTTCACGGTGCATGTCAGCACCCCCAGCGGCTACGAGGTCAACCAAGCGGTGGCGGGCGTGAAAAACCCGAACAGCTACACAGTGTTTTCAGACCCGCTACAAGCCTGCCAGGGCGCAGATTTGGTCACCACCGATGTCTGGACCAGCATGGGCTTCGAGGCGGAAAACGAAGCGCGTCGCCAAGCCTTTGCCGCTTGGTGTGTGGATGAGCGCATGATGGCCGCGGCCAAGCCCGATGCGTTGTTCATGCACTGTCTGCCGGCGCACCGTGGCGAAGAAGTGCAGGCCGAGGTGATCGATGGCCCGCAATCGGTGGTCTGGGATGAAGCCGAAAACCGCTTGCATGTACAAAAAGCCCTGATGGAGTTGCTGCTGCTGGGTCGTCTGTGAGCAGGGGCTTGCCCGGCCGACAGCGCTAATGCCCATAAAGCCAAGGCATGTCCATCACCATGGCGCCACCGAGTTTCATCCCCAGGTCACGTGCCCAGGCCATGGCGCCAGTGGCGTGAAAGAGTTGCGCGTTTCGCCGCGCCCGCGACTGCACCCGCGCTACCCGAGGCCAACGGTCTTGCGCATAAGCCTGTAAACGCTGCGCCTGCGTGCGATGCGCTTGCGGCCAATGCGCGGCCAGGCTGTGTGCATCTTCGATCGCCATGCCCGCCCCTTGCGCCAGGTAAGGCAGCATCGGGTGCGCCGCGTCCCCCAACAGCGCCACCCTGCCCCGCGCCATCTCGTTGGGGCTTTGCAAAGGGTCTCTGTCCAACAAAGCCCAAGCCCGCCATTGCGTGCCCATGCCCACCAGGTCTTGCAAGCCACTGCAGGTGCCGCGCAAAGCCCTTGCCAAATCCGCGCTGGTTTGCTCGGGGCTGCGGTGGTGGTCCCAACCGGGCTCCTCGACGGGGTCGTGGGACTCGAGCAGCACCACCAGGTTCAGCCACTCACCGCCTCGGACCGGGTAATGCACCACGTGCAAACCTGGGCCGAGCCACAAACCCATGTCATCGGCTGACCCAACAGCAGGCATGCCGTGGCTGGGAATGAGGCAGCGGTAGGCCCAGTGCTGCGTGGCACGGCAACCCTGTGCGCCCCAGACCGCTTGCCTGACCAGGCTGCCGATACCATCGGTGCCGACCACGGCAGCGGCTTGCCAAGAGGACAAGGCTTGCCCGGGTTGACGCACCATGAGTTGCACACCTTGCGCATGGTCTTGTAGTTGCAGCACCTGGTGTGACAGGTGCAACTGGGCCAGGCCTTGGGCCTGCACGGCATCCAACAAGACCTGGTGCAAATCAGCCCGGTGGATGGTCATGTAAGGCGCGCCATAGCGGCGCTCAAAGTTGTCGGCCATGGCCAGTTGGCCCAACTGCCGACCATCGGCGGCATCGCGCACTTGCAGCTGTGAGGGGATGAAACCACGCTTTTGCAAAGCCGCCTGAAGACCCCAGCTGTGCAAGCGACGCAAGGCGTTGGGGCCTAAGCCAATGCCCGCACCCACTTCCATGAATACCTCGGACTGCTCCAGCAGCTGAGTGGCCGTGCCTTGCTGACCCAAGGCCAACGCCGCGGCGAGCCCACCGATGCCACCGCCGACCAACAAAAGATCATCCATGAAGCTATGCTAGCAAAGCGGGTCCCGGGCAAGGGCTGGGGTCAAGCCCCAAATTGCTCGAAGCAGGCGTCCAACTGCATTTGCCAAGCCTGCTTTTGCGCCTCGGGCACGAAGCTGGCTTCAAAGCTGTTGCTGGCCAATTGGTAGGCATGCGTGGCGTTGAGCGGCAAGGCCGCGAAGGTTTGCAAGAAGTTTTCGTTCAGATAGCCGCCAAAGTAGGCCGGGTCGTCTGAATTGAGCATGACGCACAAACCGCGGTCGAGCATCTGCCCGAGGTTGTGGTTCGCCAAATCAGGGAACACGCACAGCTTTTGGTTGGACAAGGGGCACACCGTGAGCGGGACACGCTCTTTGGCCAAGCGTGCCATCAAGGCTTCGTCCTTGCTCGCTTGCACGCCATGGTCGATGCGCTGGGCGTGCAGCAGATCCAAGGCGCTCCAAATATAGGCAGGCGGGCCCTCTTCGCCTGCGTGGGCCACGCACTTGAAGCCGAGTTGCGCAGCACGCTTGAACACCCGTTCAAACTTTTCGGGTGGGTGGCCAAGCTCGCTGGAATCGAGCCCCACGCCAATGAACATGTCCCGAAACGGGAACGCTTCCTCGAAGGTCGCGAAAGCCTCGTCCTCGGACAAATGCCGCAGAAAACACAATATCAGTGACGAGCTGATGCCCAGCTTGGTTTCTGCGTCCACGCAAGCGCGGTGCAAGCCGGTGATCACGGTGCGTATCGACACTTGGCGGGCGGTGTGGGTTTGCGGGTCAAAGAATATTTCCGCATGCACCACGTTGTCCGCCTTGGCACGCTCGAAATACGCCCAGGCCATGTCGTAGAAATCTTGCGGCTGTTGCAGCACGCTGGCACCTGCATAGTAGATATCCAAAAAACTCTGCAAATCGCTGAAGGCATAGGCTTCGCGCAAAGCCTCCACGCTGGGGTAGTTCAGTCGCAGGTTGTTTCGCTTGGCCAAAGCAAAGATCAACTCAGGCTCGAGCGAGCCCTCGATGTGTATATGCAATTCAGCCTTGGGCATGGCCTTGAGCAAGTCGGGCAAACGCCCGGTTGGGATAGCCTGGAGATTCATTGCGGGTACCAATTCGATTGTTCACTCGGGCGCAGGTCGACCTCGGGGCAGGTAGTGGCGGTGGGAAGGCACCCAGGCTTGGTAAGCCTCGATCCAGTTGCGGGCGATGCGCGCTTGCGCCGCCTCGAGAGAAATATCACCGTTACAGACCATGCGGTAGACCACGAATTCAAGGTCGTTTTTTTCTTCAGCGCCCCATTGCGCGTCGCGCGGCTGGGGCCACATGTTGCGCGGATCGCTGGGGTTGCCACCGATGTTGAGCGGAATCAAATGGTCCTGCTCATAGTTTTGTGGATTGCGGTCGGCGTAGCCATACTGCTTGATTTGCTCACGCTTTAAACGGTTGGTGACCCGTTTGTCGGGACGAACTGTGCTGGTGTAGCCACGCACACACACCGTGTTTTGGATGTTGTGCTGGGTCACTGCCGGGTCGACCACGCCGGGGGTCAATGCCGGGTCGGGCAAGCCATTGGCCTGGGCGGCCAAAGACAAGCTCGCCAGCAACCCGGCCAGTCTCACTTGCTGCCGGGCACTTTACCTTCCACGCCTTTGACATAGAAGTTCACGCCACTCAAGAATTTGTCGTCAGCGACTTCGTCCTTCTTCAACAACGTTTTACCGGTGTTGTCGACCAAGGGGCCTTTCCAGATCGCGAAGCTGCCGTCTTTCAAACCCGCTTTGATTTCATCGACCTTGGCTTTGGTGTCAGCAGGCACGTCTTCGGCAATCGAGACGATGTCGATCGCGCCTTCTTTCACGCCCCACCAGACGCCAGTGCCACCAACCCATTTGCCTTCCAAGGCTTCACGGGTGGTTTGGATGTAGTAAGGCGCCCAGTTGATGATGGCCGAACCCAAGTGGGCTTTCGGGCCGTAGGCGGTCATGTCCGAGTCCCAACCGAAGGCGCGCTTGCCTTTTTCTTCAGCTGTTTTCAGCACGGCGGGCGAATCGGTGTTTTGGAACAGCACGTCAGCACCGCTGTTGATGAGGGAGGTGGCAGCTTCGGTTTCTTTGGGTGGGTTGAACCATTCATTGACCCAGACCACTTTGGTTTTCACCTTGGGGTTGACCGACTGGGCGCCCATGGTGAAGGAGTTGATGTTGCGGACCACCTCAGGGATAGGAATCGATGCCACCACGCCCAGGGTGTTGTTCTTGGTCATCTTGCCTGCGATCACACCGGCCATGTAAGCGCCTTCGTAGGTGCGGCTGTCGTAGGTGCGCATGTTGTCGGCTTGTTTGTAGCCGGTGGCGTGTTCGAATTTCACTTCCTTGCTGTCAGCAGCGACTTTGAGCATCGGGTCCATGTAGCCAAAGGTGGTACCGAAAATCAGCTTGTTGCCTTGGGACACCATGTCACGGAAATTGCGCTCTGCGTCAGCAG
>CAMCES010000082.1 GCA_945873925.1 Bordetella parapertussis | reverse complement strand
GCCTGAGGTGTGCGCCCAAATGCGTTTGTTCATTTCGGGCTCAGCACCCATGCTGGTCGACACCTTTCAAGATTGGCAACAACGCACTGGGCACACCGTGCTTGAACGCTATGGCATGAGTGAGACCTTGATGCTCACCTCCAACCCCTACCGCGCCGATGCGCGCTTTGGGGGTCAGGCTGAGCGGGTGGGTGGGAGTGTGGGTTTCGCGCTGCCAGGTGTGTCACTGCGCATCCACAACGAACAGGGTTTGCCCGTTGCTGTGGGCGAGGTCGGCAGCATCCAGGTCAAGGGCCCCAATGTCTTTGGGGGTTACTGGCGCATGCCAGAGAAAACCGCGCAGGAATTCACCTCGGATGGATTTTTCATCACCGGCGACATGGGCACGCTCGACGAGCGCGGTTATGTGCGCATCGTGGGGCGCAGCAAGGACTTGATCATCAGCGGCGGCTTGAATGTCTACCCGGTGGAAATTGAAGACGCCTTGAACCAATTGCCAGGCGTGTTGGAGAGCGCAGTGGTGGGGGTGCCGCACCCGGATTTTGGCGAGGTCGGCTATGCGTTTGTGCTGGCCAAGCCGGGCGCGAGCCTTGACCCGCAGGCCTTGCTCGGCCGTTTGAAGGCTCAGCTGGCAGGTTTCAAGGTGCCCAAGCAGTGTGAGGTGATCGAAGCCTTGCCGCGCAATACCATGGGCAAGGTGCAGAAGAATCTGTTGCGTGACCAAGCGCTCAGTCGCTAACGCGCCGATTCGCTCGCCCGCCTCAAATCCTCAACGGCAAGCTCACTCAAAGCTGGAGCATGCGCCCGGGGTTCATCAAGTTCAGTGGGTCCAGGGCCTGCTTCACGCTGCGCATCATCGCCAGCGCCACCGGGTCTTTGTAGTGGGGCAGGCTGCCTGCTTTGAGCAAGCCAATGCCGTGCTCGGCGCTGATCGAACCCCCAAAGGCCTTGACTGATTCAAACACCAACTGATTGACTTGGGGCTCATTCAATCGCAAAAAAACTGCCGCATCCACACCGAGCGGGCATTGCACGTTGTAGTGCAAATTGCCGTCGCCCAGGTGCCCGAAGTTGACGACGCGCACGCCTGGCAAGGCTTGCGCGAGCAGCGCATCGGTCTGCGCCACAAAGCGGGCAACGGCTGACACGGGCAGGGCGATGTCGTGCTTGATGTTCAGACCTTCAGCAGCCTGCGCCATGCTGATGTGCTCGCGCACCTGCCACAGTTCGCGGGACTGGGCCAGGCTCTGGGCGACCACGGCATCGCTGATACAGCCCCGGTTCAATGCTGTCTCCAAAACCGCTTCCAGCCGGGCTTGGGCATGGGTTTCGTTTTCGGTGTCGCTCAGTTCAAGCAGCACGCAGTAAGGCGCGCTCTGCCAAAAGGGCGCTTGCATCTGGGGAAAGTGTTTGGCCACCAAACCGAGTGCCACTTGACCCATGATTTCAAAGCCGGTGAGGCCCGCACCCAATAGGCGCTGTGTCAAACCAAGCAAATCTACCCCCGCTTGTACCGAGGGCACCGCAGCCCAAGCGGTGCGCTGCGCGGCAGGCTTGGGGAACAGCTTCAAGGTGGCAGCTGTGATGATGCCCAGCGTACCCTCGCTGCCCACCAACAGGTTGCGCAAGTCATAGCCCGTGTTGTCCTTGCGCAGACCGCTCAGGCCATGCCAGATCTGGCCTTGTGGGGTGACGACTTCTAGGCCCAGGCACAGTTCACGGGCATTGCCGTAGCGCAGCACCTGGGTACCGCCTGCGTTGCTCGCCAAGTTGCCGCCAATCGTGCAACTGCCCTCGGAGGCCAAGCTCAGGGGCAGCAAGCAACCCGCTTCATCCGCGCTTTGTTGCAGGCTTTGCAAAACACAACCCGCCTCTGCGGTCAGGGTGGCGTTGGCCGTGTCGATGGCGCGCAGTTTGTTCATGCGCAGCAAGCTCAGCACGACTTCCAGGCCCGAAGCGTCAGGGGTTGAACCCATGACCAAACTGGTGTTGCCGCCTTGCGGCACGATTGGGGTGCGGTGGGCCACACAGGCTGTGACGACCGCGGCGACCTCGTCCGCGCTGCCTGGGCGCACCACGAATTTGGCTTTGCCTTGTGCGCGGCCACGCCAGTCGCGCTCGTAGGCGCTGAGGTCTTGCCCAAACAACACATGCGGCTCGCCAACGGCTTGCTGCAGCGCACCAAGCAGCTCAGACACGGAGGTTCTCGCTTGAGCCAGGCAATCCGGGCTGTGCATCGCTGGCGCTTGCAGTCTCGGCCAGGGCACTGGGTTTTGGATCGGGATTGTTGGCAGCGGCAAATGCCGCATGCCGCAGCCGCAGACGCACATGCATGGCACAGGCGGTGAACAAGACCAAACAGAGCGCGATTTCCAGGCCTGCATAGGCATTGCTGGGCCAGGGGTCGCCATGGGCGCGGATCACGCCTTCCATGAAATACAACCAAACCACCAAACTGACCCAGCGGTAGGTGTACATGCGGTTTTTCAGCAAACCCGCCAAGGGCAAGAACAAGGGCAGCGACTTGAGCACCAGCCAAGAGCCGTCGGGACGCAAAGGCGCCAGCCAGATCTCCCAAGCAAATGTCAGGAGGATCAGGCCCATCAGGCTGCCCACGGCCAGCCAACGGGTGGCTTGGACCTGGCGGCGGGCGGATTCGGTCAGAGGGGGTGTCGATGGCATGATATGCGGATGATTGTCTCGTATCTCACCCGGGCCCTGGCACGCTTGAAGGATTTCCCCTGGCGCATGGCTTCCCGCCGATTGCGCGACCGTTTTGCCGATGACCGTTTGGGCCAAACCGCTGGTGCCTTGACCTTCACCACCACGATCGCTTTGGTGCCCTTGATCACGGTCACGTTAGCCGTGGTGACCGCGTTCCCCCTGTTTGATCAGTTTCAAAATGTGTTGCAACGCTGGCTGATCGAGAGTCTCATTCCCGAGAGCATTTCCAAGCAGGTACTTGGCTACCTGACCCAATTCACCAGCAAAGCCAGTCGCTTGGGCTCCTTGGGCTTTGCGGCGTTGTTTCTCTCAGCCCTGGCCTTGGTGTTCACCATCGACCGCAGTTTGAACGCCATCTGGCGGGTCCAACGACCACGCGCCTGGGGACAACGCTTGTTGCTTTATTGGTCCGCCTTGACCCTGGGGCCGTTGCTGGTCGCCGCCAGCTTGTTCACCATGGCCTCGGTCATCAGTTGGTCTGGCGGCTCACTGCGCAGCCTGGGGCCGGGCATGAAATTCACGCTGGACCTGCTGCAGTTCAGCTTGCTGTGGGCGCTGATTGCCAACTTGTACCGGTTCGTGCCCAACACCCATGTGCCTTGGCGTCAGGTATTGGCTGGCAGTTTGTTCACCACGGTCTTGCTGGAGTTGGCTCGCGGCCTGCTGACCCTGTATTTGGGCAAGATGTCAACGCTCTCGATGGTCTATGGGGCATTTGCCACGGTGCCTATTTTGCTGGTTTGGATTTACATGACCTGGGTGATTGTGCTGCTGGGCGCGGTGCTGGTGGCGAGTTGGCCCAGCCTGATGATGGGCGCACTGCGTGATGACGACAGCCCAGGCTGGTCTTTCCAACTGGCACTCGAGGCCTTGCGGATACTGCGGGATGCCCGTCAGCAAGACAGCCATGGCCTGGACAGCCTGAGCTTGGCCAGCCAACTGCGGGTTGACCCTTTGCAGCTCGAAGGCGTGTTGGAGACCTTGCAAGTGCTCGACTGGGTGGGCATGCTCAGCGAAGAGTCGTCCGAGCGAGCGCCGCGCTATGTTTTGCTGGCCGACCTCAACAACACCTTGCTCGCCCCTTTGCTGGACCGCTTGCTGCTCCAAGAAGGCCCCAGTACCCAGACCATGTCATCCCGCTGGATGGCCTGGCGCTTGAACGACGTGCTCTGAACCATTTAAAAACCGATTGATCGCGTCCAGGGTTTCGTCGGGCGATTCGCTCATTTGATGGTGACCGTTGGGGATCACCACCACTTCCAAACCTTTGCCGCTTGCGTTGGCTTGGGTGATCAGCGGTTGCGCATTTTTGGGCGTCGTCATTTGGTCTTTGTCACCCAACACCATCATCACCGGGCAGGTCACCGCTGCCATCGCCTGCAATCCTTGGTCGTAGCGGTTGCAGGCAGTGAAACCGGTGTGAAACAGATTGACCACCGGGTTGCTCGCCAAAACCCGCCTGCCCAAGGCCAAGCTCGCACCAAACACCCAAGCGCCTGCACCCGAGGGCGGTGCCAGGGTGGCGCGGGAAAACACATTGGTCATGTGCAGGGCTTTTTCGGGTTCGTTCAATGACGCGTCCAGCAAAGCGGGGGAGACTTTCATCGGGTAAGCCGTGCCCACCATGACCAGGTGGCTGATGCGCTCACCCAGGTTGGCTGCTGTCTGCATGGCAATCAGTGAGCCCAAACTGTGGCCAACCAAGGCGGCCTGTTGCACCCCTTGGGCATCGAGCAGGGCCTGGATGAACAAGGCGGCTTCTTGCACGCTGGCAGGCGGCGGCCCCGCGCTTTTGCAGTGACCGGGCAGATCAATGGCCAAGACATTCCAGCCGTGGTGGGCCAAGTAGCGGCTTTGCAGTGCCCAGACACTGTGGTCGCACAAGACGCCGTGGATCAGCACCACCGTGGCTTGTGCCGGGTTGAAGTCTTTGCCGCCGGTGTAGGCATAGGTGGTGTGGCCGTTGACTTGGATGTGCATGGGGAAACCTTGAGACTGAGGTGGCTTAGCCAGTGGTTTTGCCAGAAGGGGGGATGGACGCCGCTTTCAATGCGCGTTTCAAGTCGTCGATCAAGTCATCCGGGTCTTCCAGCCCAACCGACAAACGGATCGTGCCCGCGCCAATGCCGGCCTGCGCCAGGGCTTCGTCACTCATGCGGAAATGGGTGGTGCTTGCCGGGTGGATCACCAGCGATTTGCTGTCGCCCACGTTCGCCAAGTGGCTGAAGATCTTCAGGGCTTCGATGAAAGCGCGACCCTGCGCGCGCGAACCTCGGATGTCGAAACTGAACACCGAACCGGCGCCGCGAGCCCCACCACGCAACAACTTGTGCGCCAAAGCATGGCTGGGGTGGCTCTCGATCAAGGGGTGACCAACCCGCGAGACCATGGGGTGGGCCGCCAAATAAGCCACGATCTTCTCGGTGTTGGCCAGGTGCCGCTCCATGCGCAGCGGCAAGGTTTCCATGCCCTGCAAAATCAGCCATGCCGAGTGCGGGCTCAGGCA
>CAMCES010000081.1 GCA_945873925.1 Bordetella parapertussis | reverse complement strand
GAAAACTCGTCATCCGCACTGGTGGTGGGACGGATTTTCACACCGTTGATCATCAGGTCGTCTTTGCCCAAGGGTTTGAAGTCGGCCTTGGCGTTTTCGACCAGATTGACAGTAGAGACCGTGCTCGTCGCACCGCTGCTCTTGGACACCGACAAGGTGAAACTGGTGCCTGGGGTGTCCGACTCCAACAAAATTTCACCAATGTTGCGGCCTGCCTTGGCCGTCACGGTCAAGTCGGTGTTGGCGTTGATCTTGGTGATCAATTCATCACGCACTTTTTGCGGGGTTAAATTGACTGCCCCTGCGACTGCGGTGTATACAAACGTGGTGCCGTTGACCGTGACGTAATAAATATCACCGGCTGTGGGGTTGGTCGTGAAAGTGACGCTGTCAACTTGCGCGACAGCTGGATTCACAATGGGACGCACCACCGTGTTGGCAACGGCTTGGTTGCGGGTGAAGTTGCCTTGCACCAAGCCGGCTCGGGTGATGTCACCGGTGCTGTCGGAGGTCAAGACCACGGGAGTTGGGATTTTCGATTGCAACGAAATCGTGCTGGACTGCACACCTTGGCGCATACCGATGCGTGTGCCAAAGTCTTCGGCATTGGCCGATGTCTCAAAGCTCACTTCGATGTTGCGGCCATCGGCGGCCAACAAAGTGATGCCCTTGGTATCTGAGCCAGTGTCAATGGCTTTGACGCCAGTCTTGTCACTGATGAGGTTGATCGCCTTGGCCACAGCCATGCGGGTTTCACGCGGGTTGTTCAAGACCGTGGTGATGTTGGCGCTGGCAAAGCCATTGACAAACACCACCCCATTGAGCACCGAGGTGCCGGACATGGCCGCACCGCTCATCATGTTTTCATTCACCTTGGCAAAAACGCCTGTGCCCTCATTGGCCACAAAGTATTCACTGATGGTGTCGACCAAACCCACCAGATTGGTCGAACCCATTTGCACATTGGTGGGCGCCACATTGCCTTCGGCCGCAGCGTAAGTGATGGTGAGCGAGGAATTGCCGGGGATGTAGGTCACCATGCGTCCTGTCGGCTCGCCAAACAAAGGGCTGGCTTGCAAAGCAGCAGCAATTTTGGCTGTGGCTGAAGCCGACGTGGTGTCCATGGCATCGAGTGAGACGCTCACACCTGCGACCATCACGGTCCCGGGTGAGGGTGTGCCACTGAAGGTCAAGGACTGTGTTTCACCACGGGTCACCCCGGTGGAAACCGCTTTTCGGTTGATGGCGGCAGCCTTGGCGATGGCACTGCCACCCGCATTGTTGGCAGGCGAGACCGAATCGTCGGTGGCGTAAGAGGCGCCAATGTCGATGCCATTGATCTTCAAATCGCCGGCACGCAAGGAAGGAATGCTGCCTGCCACATCCACATGGTATTCAAACGCGCGGCCATTCAAACTCACCGCCGTGCCATCGGACTTCTTGAACTCGTAGACCATGTCGTCCGAGATCACTTGCGCGTTCGAGCCACTGGTTTTGATGAATGTGACGGAGCTGGCTGGTGCACCATTGGTCACCACGACCGTGGGCAATGCACCTGAGCCAGTGACGGACAAATTGGTGACGTTGGTGCCGGTGGTGGCACTTGTGAAGGTGACCGTGGTGCTGGTTGACACGGCGCCCGAGGCAAAGCCACTCAGGGTACCGCTGAAAGTCCCTTTGACAGGCCCCGTGCCGCCTGTGCCTGCATAGCCATTGGCACGCGAGGCAAAGTCTGTGGCCACTTCGGCGGCCGTGGCACCTGTTGAGCCGGCCGTGTAGGTCAGGCCACCCAAGGTGATGGTTTGACCCGCTGTCATGGCGTTGAAGGTGACGGCGGAAGTTTCATTCACCGCTGTGTTGTTGAACACACCGGACATGCTGATGGTTTCGCCCTTTTCAGTCAGGAACGATGCGGTCACCGCGCCCGAGCTGTTGACGTTCATGCTCAGAGCGCCACTTTTGAGGAAAGCGCCGTTGTCCTTGAACTGTTCGACACCACTGGCCAAAGCATCTCGTGTGCTGGCCACGGCCATGGCAAGGCCAGACGCGGCCGTGATGGCGCTGAAATCGGTGGAAATGGCTGACACGTCGCCCTCACCGGCTGCGTAGGTCACCGTGATGACACTGCCAACCACCGTGACCGAACGGCCAGAGGAGGAGTTGAAAGCGCTGTTGTTGCTGAGTGTTTGCTGAATTTTGGCGGCAATCAGATCGGTGGTGTTTTGCACTGCGGCATCAATCACCACATCGACGCCGCCGACTTTGATGGTGCCGCTGGCAAAGGTCGTGGTGGTGCTGCTGAGTGTGATGGTTTGGCGTTCACCTGCATCACTCCCGCCAACCGTGCGCGAGGTGGTGGGGTCGATGAAAACCGTACCGGATTGATTTTCTGAGGTGACTTTGAACAAAGGCATCTCGCCCACACGTTCTCCTGCAGAGCCGCTGAGCACAGGAAAACCGTTCCATTCAGTCGCTTCTGCAATTTGAACAATTTGTTGTTTGAGCTGTTGGAATTCCAAATCCAAGTAACTGCGCTGAGCATTTTCATTGGTGTCGTTGACCGCTTGGATGGCCAACTCACGCATGCGTTGCATCATGTCCGTGATTTCGTTGGTCGCGCCCTCAGCGGTCTGAATCAGGGAGATGGCGTCACCCGCGTTGCGCACCGCCTGATTCAAACTGCGAATCTGGTGCGTCATGCGTGTTGAGATGGCCATGCCAGCGGCATCGTCACGGGCGGAATTGATCCGTTTACCGGTCGACAACTGTTGCATCGCAACGGATTGGCTGCGTTCGGTCGACTTGAGAGCCGCCTGCGAAAACAGTGCCTTGACGTTGGTGTTGATGACTGCCATTTACTTCTCCTGACCAGTGAGGTCAATAATGCTATGCAACTTATTAAGCAATCCTTGTGCCAAATTCAATTTCATTTTTTAAATTTGAAAAAATCCTGTGTTATCAGGCGTTTTGCCGCTACTTTTTGCCGCTGTGGCAAGGTTTGTAGCGCCAGAGGAAAGGAATTGCCGCATTGCCGCAGGTACTTTTTTATTGGATTTGCGAGCTTTCGCCCACCAGGTCGGCATAGTCTTCCAAAGCAAGACTTTCAGCCACGAGTTCAATTTGTTCTGGGTAGGCCTGGAGGCCTTGTCGGGCGACTTGCAATGCTTTTGCTGGGTCCAGGTTGCAGCGCAGCGCACGCACCAACATCACATACGTGAAAGGCTGGGTGTTGTCCCCTTGGATGTCCATGAGTTCTTGCAGCAATTCCACGGCCATGTCCCAGTCTTGCTGAATCAGGGCCAACAAGCCGTTGATGGCCAGCATGTCTTCGCTGTGGGGGTGGATGCTCATGCCAGCCGCGCCCAAGGCGTAGGCCAAATCCAATTGCTCGGTGGCCACCAACGACTGGATGGCTTCGCGGATCTCACCAGGGGTGAAACGCTTGATGTGTTCGGTTTGCAAAAAGCCGCCCACTTGGGCTTGGTTCAACAATTCTTGGATGAGAGACATGAAAAACTCCTGTTGGTGTCGGAAAAATGGCCACAGCGGTCAAGATGTGGCAGGCGCATCCGATTAAGCAAGAGTGGTGCCAGTATTTAATTTATGTAAATCAAGGGCTTAGGGTGGTTTTGCAGGCGTGCAGGGGTTTGCCGGTTGGGGTTTGGGGACTCAAAATTATCATCCCATACCACGAGTTGGATTCTATTTTTATCTCTATTATGGACATTTATTCAATTTATTGTCCATAATAGCTTTATGCCAAAGAAGCCGCCCGTGGTCTACCCACAAGAACAACAAAATCTCTCCGAACTGGGTGAGCGGCTCAAGCTTGCCCGATTGCGCCGCAAACTGAGCAGCATGGTGGTGGCCCAGCGTGCAGGGATTTCCAGAACATCGCTTTACAAGGTTGAGAAAGGTGATGCGGGGGCCACGCTTGGCACCTATGTGCGCGTTTTGGCTGTACTGGGATTGGATGGTGATATTCGGCATTTGGCTGCAGACGATAGGTTGGGCCGAAAACTTCAAGATTTGGATTTGCGACGATGAGCCTGCAAACAAACTTGCTTGAAGTCTGGCTGGATTGCGACTTGGTCGCACCATGCCTTGTTGGCACACTGGGCCACGACAGAGGGCAAATTCGTTTTCATTACAACCGCGATTGGCTAGATCAACCCAGCGCCTTTGCTTTAGATCCAGATTTATCACTGGATGATGCGCCCTTTTTCCCAAAGCCTGAACTTGGCAACTTCGGCATTTTTTTAGATTCATCGCCTGACCGCTGGGGCCAAACCTTGATGAAGCGTCGTGAGGCGCTTCAAGCGAAAGATGAACAAAGAAATGCACGCACGCTTTATGGTTGGGACTACTTTTTAGGCGTTCAAGACCTGACACGCCAAGGTGGCTTGCGTATCCGAATTCCTGGAACGCCAGAATTTTTGAGCAATGACGTCTTGGCTGCACCGCCAATGTCTACTCTGAGAGATCTGGAAGCGGTCGCTTATCAACTCAGTCATCGCCAGATTGATGATTTGGATGCCCTGCGTAAATGGTTGTCGGTGTTGGTTGCACCAGGCGCATCCCTTGGCGGGGCCAGGCCGAAAGCCAACTTCACAGAGAAAGATGGCTCTTTATGGATCGCCAAATTTCCAGCGCGTGACGATGACCGGGATGTGGGCGCGTGGGAGTTCGTCACGCATCAAATGGCGACAAAAGCGGGTATTGATGTGCCTGAGGCCCGACTACTGCGCTTGAATAACGACTTTCACACTTTCTGCACGAAGCGCTTTGACCGAGCAGGCGGCAAGAGACGGTTTTATGCCTCGTCCATGACACTGCTGAAGAAAGACCAAAGTGAAGGCAGCAGTTACTTGGAAATGGCCCAATTTCTTCGAACGCAAAGTGATGGGGCTCATTCAGCCAAAGACTTGGCCCAGCTATTTCGACGCGTTGTATTCAATGTGGCGGTTGGCAATAGAGATGACCATCTGCGCAACCACGGCTTTGTATTGGCGGCCACTGGCTGGCGTTTGGCACCGGCCTTTGATGTCAATCCAAGTCCGGACAAGGCTGACCATGTTTTGAATATTGATGCGACTGATCACTTGCCCCAAATGGAAACAGTTTTGGCGACAGCAGGTTTTTATGGGCTGACTGCCTCTCTTGCGCAACAAGTGGTGGATGAGGTGATGGAAGTCACCAGTTGTTGGAGAGAATTAGCAAGCCACACTGGGATTGCAAAGGCTGATATTGAATTAACGGCTCGAGCCTTCATCAGGCGGTGAATGTGCACCTGAAACTCAGGCCAAATCTTGCAAATGAACCAAGCCCTGAATGGGCAGTCGGCAGCGATGCGCCCACGGCGGCAAAGCGCTGAAGGTTTC
>CAMCES010000080.1 GCA_945873925.1 Bordetella parapertussis | reverse complement strand
ACCCAAGGGCCAGTTGAAAACCCGTCGTTACAATGGATTCATCATAGCCTGCTTGACCCCGATCATGAATCAAATGCGACTCTCTCTGGCCCGCGGCTGGACACTTGTGCTGGCAGGCTCTTTGGCAGCATGTTCCGCCTTGGATGACCCGGTGGCCAACGCCTTGCAGAAACTCACCCCTTACCGGGTCGAGGTGGTTCAGGGTAACTTCGTGTCCAAGGAGCAGGTGCAAGCATTGCGTCCCGGCATGAACCGCAACCAGGTGAAAGACATTTTAGGTACGCCCTTGATCGCCAGCGTGTTCCATGCCCAGCGTTGGGACTATGCCTTCACCATCCGTCGCCAAGGTACCGCGCCCCAGCAACGCAAGCTGTCGGTGTTTTTCAACAAGGACGGGTTTGAACGGGTAGAAGCTGAAGACTTGCCCAGCGAGGCGGAGTTTGCCGAACGCATTGCTGTGCCTGAAGACCGCAGGGCTGTTCCCCGTTTACAAGCCACGCCAGCTGAATTGGACAAGTTCCGCCAAACATCCCCCGAGATCGCCCCTGAAGAAACCGTCAAGTCCGATGCCCCGCGCAAAAAATACCCGCCCCTGGAACCCACCACCCGCTGAAGCTGTATGAACCCACAAGCCCCTCACCCGATTGCCATTGCCGGTGCCAGCGGCCGCATGGGACGCATGCTGGCCCAGGCCATCGCCGAGTCGCCCGATTGCCAACTGACCGGTGCGCTGGACATGGCTGGCTCTGCGCACCTGGGTGAGGATGCCATGGGCTTCACCGGTCGCCCCTGTGGCGTGTTGATCACAGCAAAGGTCTCACATGGCTTGCAGCCAGCCAAGGTGTTGATCGACTTCACCCGCCCCGAGGGCACCATGGCGCATCTCGAGGTTTGCCGCCGCTTGGGTCTGCAAATGGTGATTGGCACCACCGGTTTCAGTCCGGCCCAATTGGCTGAGATTGAAGCGGCCAGCCGAGACATCGGCATTGTGATGGCGCCCAACATGAGCGTGGGTGTGAATGTCATGTTGAAACTGCTGGAGATGGCGGCCAAAGCCTTGTCCAGCGGCTATGACATTGAAATCACCGAAGCACACCACAAGCACAAGGTGGATGCGCCCTCTGGCACGGCCTTGAAAATGGGCGAAGTCATTGCCCAAGCCCAGGGGCGTGACCTGAAAGACTGCGCGGTCTACGAGCGGTATGGCCACACCGGCGCACGTGTTGCCAACAGCATTGGTTTCTCCACCATCCGAGGCGGCGATATCGTGGGTGACCACACTGTCATGTTTGCCACCGAAGGCGAGCGCATCGAAATCACCCACAAGTCTTCCAGCCGAGCGACCTATGCACACGGCAGCTTGCGTGCAGTGCGTTTCCTCGCTGGTAAACAAAGCGGCATGTACGACATGTTCGATGTGCTGGGCTTGGAATCGATCCGCTCATTCGCATGACCGCCCTCAGCTTGCTGTCCCAAGGCGATGCGGTGACCCGTTTGGTCGCTTGGGTGTTGCTCGCCATGTCCGTCATGGCTTGGGTGGTCATTCTTTATAAAAGCGTTTTGCTGCATGTGGCCAAGCGCGATTTGTCAGCCTGCAAAAACAGCTTGATGCTGGCCAATGATTGGCATGAACTGCAATCCCAATGGGCCGCGCTGGATGCTTGGCAACTGTTCGCTGGCTTGTTGCATGCCACCCATGCCACACCCACCGGCGCCTTGGCAGCCAGTTCGAGTGTCGAAGACCAGCTCACCCGGCAATTGCGCGATGCGCTCTCGCCACTGCGTTACCGTTTGCAGTATGGGCAAGACCTGTTGGCCACGATCGGTGCGACTGCGCCGTTCGTGGGCTTACTCGGCACGGTCTGGGGTATTTTTCATGCCTTGACCCATTTGACGGGTGCCGGCCAGTACACCTTGGACAAGGTGTCTCAACCGGTGGGCGAAGCCTTGGTCATGACAGCCGCGGGCCTGGCCGTGGCGATCCCCGCGGTCATGGCCTACAACCTCTTGGGTCGCCGCTTGACCCGATTGGAGTCCGAGTTGCAGGCCCTGGTGTTTGACCTGCGCGCAATGGCGCAAGTCACGGCAAAGCCTTGACACCATGGCTTTTGGCGAATTCGACCCCAGCCCAAGCAGCGCGCCCATGAGCGAGATCAATGTCACGCCCTTGGTCGACGTGATGCTGGTTTTGTTGGTGATCTTCATCATCACCACGCCTTTGATGACAGGTGCTTTGCAATTGGCCTTGCCGCAGGTTCAGGCAGCTGCAGTGACTGCCACAGCCGATGCCGCGACGGTGTCGATTGACAGCAACGGCCGGTTGATGCTTGATGCCCAGCCGGTGCCTTTGGACCGTTTGGCGGTTGGCTTGAACCTGCGCGCCACGGATGGGCTGGCCACCGAGGTGCAATTGCAGGTGGATAAATCCGTGCCCTATGGTCTGGTGGCCGAGGTGATGGCTGAGATTCAGAAATCCGAGCTGCGCAGCGTGTCCCTGGTGGTGCAAACGCCTGAGCCTAAAATCCCGCCATCTTCCCCACCCCTGCGCAACTGAGCGCGCCAGGGGCATCTCATTGAGCCCCATGCAAGACACCTATATCCCCAAAGACGTTGAAACGTCTGTCCGCAAGCACTGGAGCGCGGCCGACATTTACCGCGTCACCGAAGACCACAGCCGCCCCAAGTACTACGCCTGCTCCATGCTGCCCTACCCCAGCGGCAAGCTGCACATGGGCCATGTGCGCAACTACACCATCAACGACATGCTCACCCGTCATCTGCGCATGAAGGGCTACAACGTCTTGATGCCCATGGGCTGGGACGCGTTTGGCCTGCCCGCCGAAAACGCTGCGCTCAAAAACGGTGTGCCGCCGGCCAAGTGGACCTACGAAAACATCGCGTACATGAAACAGCAGATGCAGGCGATGGGCTTGGCCATCGACTGGTCGCGCGAAGTGGCCACCTGTGACGCGAGCTATTACAAGTGGAACCAGTGGTTGTTTTTGAAGATGCTCGATATTGGCGTGGCCTACCGCAAGACCCAGGTGGTCAACTGGGACCCGGTCGACCAGACCGTGCTGGCCAACGAGCAGGTGATCGACGGCAAGGGCTGGCGCACCGGCGCGGTGGTGGAAAAGCGTGAAATCCCTGGCTACTACCTCAAGATCACCGACTACGCCCAGGAGTTGCTCGACCATGTGCAGGTGGGCAACCCCAAAGCCACCTTGAACGGCTGGCCCGACAAGGTGCGCCTGATGCAGGAAAACTGGATCGGCCGCAGCGAGGGCGTGCGCTTTGCCTTCACCCACGATATCCGGGGTGCCGACGGCACGCTCATCGGCGACGGCCGCATGTATGTGTTTACCACCCGCGCCGACACCATCATGGGCGTGACCTTCTGCGCGGTGGCGCCCGAGCACCCCTTGGCGCTGCATGCAGCAGCGGACAACCCGACCTTGGCTGCGTTCTTGGAAGAATGCCAAGAGGGTGGTACGACAGAAGCCGAGTTGGCGGTTAAAGACAAGGTGGGCATGCCCACCTGCCTGTTTGTCACCCATCCGCTCACGGGTGCGCCGGTGGAGTTGTGGGTGGGCAACTATGTGCTCATGAGCTATGGCGACGGCGCGGTGATGGGCGTGCCAGCGCACGACGAGCGCGACTTTGCGTTTGCGCTCAAGTACGAGTTGCCGATCACGCAGGTGGTTGGCCTTGGCGGGGTGGCGGCCGATGCGGGGGCAGCCCCCGGCTCGTCAGTCGCAAGCTCCGATTCCTCACCGGGGGCTGCCCCCGCACCAGCCGCCGTCGCTGACGTCTCTGCCAAGCGCCGGTTTGATCAGGGCCAATGGCAAGAGTGGTACGCCACCAAAGACGGTGTGTGCCTCAACTCAGGCGAACTCGATGGCTTGAGTTTCAAGGCGGCGGTGAGCAAAGTGGCCGAGCTGCTCGCCGCAAAGGGTCTGGGCGAGAAAAAAATCACCTGGCGTCTGCGCGACTGGGGGGTGAGCCGCCAGCGCTACTGGGGCACGCCGATTCCCATCATCCACTGCGACGAGCATGGCGCGGTGCCGGTGCCTGAAAAAGACCTGCCGGTGGTGTTGCCGCAAGACTGCATTCCCGACGGCTCGGGCAACCCGCTGAACAAGCACGAGGGCTTTCATGCCGGCGTGGTGTGCCCGATCTGCGGCAAACCCGCGCGGCGCGAGACCGACACCATGGACACCTTTGTCGACTCGTCCTGGTATTTCATGCGCTACTGCGACCCGACCAACGCCGAGGCGATGGTGGCCGGCGGCACAGATTACTGGATGCGCGACGCCCAGCACGCTGCGGGCGGCAGCGGCATGGACCAGTACATCGGCGGCATCGAGCACGCCATCCTGCACCTGCTCTACGCCCGCTTTTGGACCAAGGTGATGCGTGACTTGGGGCTGGTCAAGGTCGATGAGCCCTTCAGCAAGCTGCTCACCCAAGGCATGGTGCTCAACCACATTTATTCGCGCCGCACCGCCAAAGGCGGCAAAGACTACTTTTGGCCGCACGATGTCGAGCATGTGCTCGATGAGACCGGCAAAGTGGTGGGTGCCAAGCTCAAGAACGAAGCCGACAGTGCCGATGGCCGCCTGCCAGTGGGCACGCCAATCGACTACGAGGGCGTGGGCACCATGTCCAAGTCCAAGAACAACGGCGTCGACCCGCAAGACCTGATCGAAAGATACGGTGCCGACACTGCGCGCCTCTACACCATGTTCACCGCGCCGCCCGAGGCCACGCTGGAGTGGAACGATTCGGCGGTGGAGGGCAGCTACCGTTTTTTGCGCCGGGTGTGGCATTTCGCGGTCAAACACCAAGCTGCTTTGAAAGCCGCGACAGCGGGCGATTTCAGCCAGGCCAGTTTGCGTGTGCAAGCCAAAGACCTGCGCCGTGAGGTGCATGTGGTGCTCAAACAAGTCAGCTTCGATTACGAGCGCATGCAATACAATACCGTGGTTTCCGGCTGCATGAAACTGCTCAACGCGCTGGAAGATTTCCAGACCGATGCCAGTGAAGGCGACCACGCGGTGCTGTGCGAGGGTGTGTCTGTGTTGCTGCGCTTGCTCTATCCAGTCTGTCCCCATATCAGCGCTGGCTTGTGGGCCCAATTGGGCTATGCGGCGCGCACAGGCGATCTGCTCGACGCCCACTGGCCAGCGGTGGACGAGACCGCTTTGCAACGCGACCACATCGAGCTGATGCTGCAAATCAACGGCAAGTTGCGCGGTTCCCTCCAGGTCAGTGCCAGCGCCAGCCAACAAGACATCGAGCAAGCGGCCTTGGTCAGCGAAGCCTTCACCAAGCAAGCACAGGGCGCGGTACCGAAAAAAATCATCGTCGTGCCTGGCCGCTTGGTCAATGTGGTGTTGTGATG
>CAMCES010000079.1 GCA_945873925.1 Bordetella parapertussis | reverse complement strand
TCGATGCAGGGCACGGAGGCGCGGATGCGGGTGTCCTCGCTGATGCCACCGTGGTCATCGAACGGGACGTTCAAGTCGGCGCGGATGAACACGCGTTTGCCTTTGGCGGAGCCTTGGGCACAGAGGTCTGCGAAGCGATGGATGTGCATGTGTTTTGTCTCCTTGGTTTTTTTGGACGATTTTAGGCGCGGCGCGCAAACCCGCCAATCCAAGCCAAAAGTCACCAGCCCAAACCCATGTGCAGTGGCAAATACACCGCCATGCCCAGCACGATCGTCCCCAACACCGCTTGGCCTTGTCCGCGCCGCCAAAAGTAAAAGGCCGCACCCGCCGCCGCCGCGTAGACGCGCGCATCCTGCCAGTCGGTGATCAAGGCGCCATGCTTGACCAGGATTTCTGGAATGATCACCGCGCTTAAGGCGGCAATCGGTGCATACCGCAAACCCCGATCGGCCCAACCTGGAAATGGCATGGGCCGGTCAAAGATGAAAAAGAAACACCGAGTGACAACGGTGGCGACAGCCAAGGCCAGCACGGTGAACATCAGCCACAGATCGGTCATGCTTTGGACGCCTTATCGTTCAAGCTTGTGCGCTCGAGCAGCAAGCAAATCGCCACGGCGGCGGCGATGCCGACCACGATGTTGAGTTTCAAAGGCAACGCGACAGCCGCCACCGCTGCCGCACCCGAGACGCCAGCGGAGATACGACGCAAGGCGCTGTCAGAAAGCGAGCAGATCACACCCACCAGGGCCAGCACACCCGCGAACCCCAGCCCCCAACGCTCCGGTATCTGGCTGGCCGTGAACACCCCAACCAAGCTGGCAATTTGCCAACCCACCCAATTCAAAAAAGTGTTGCCCGACAGGTAGGCGATTTCGGCGCGTTGCCCGGCTTTGTCTTGAGCTGGATGGGGAAAGCGCTTGACGAACATCACATAGCTCAGATCTGCGGTCATGTAGCCCACGCACAAACGTTGCCAGCGAGGCCAGTGCATCAGGTATGGGCGCAAATGGATGCTAAACACCACAAACCGCAAGTTGACGCACAACGCGGTGGCCAGCACCACCCAAAACGGCGCTCCCGCGGCGATCATGGGTGTCGCAGCCAGTTGCGAACTCCCCGCATACACCAACACGGTCATGGCGCTGGCGACTTCCACGCTCAAACCCGACTGCACCATGGCTACGCCGGTCATCAAACCCCAGGCCCAGATGCCGGGCGCGACCGGATACATGTCGCGCATGCCTTCGCGAAACGAGGGGTGTTTGTAATTGGCGGGATCAAAAAACATGGACTCAGCTGCACAGCACCGTGCCCAGCAGTTGCCGGTGGCTGTGCATGAACTCGCCCGCGCTGATACGTTTGCCCCCTGGCAACTGCAGCTGCAGCAAAAACAAGATGCCTTGGCCTGTGGCAACACCCAAACAGTCTCCACTGGCTTGCAGCACGGTGCCAGGCGCAGGGGTGGATGCGGCGCACCCGCTTGCAGCCAGGCCATGTGCGGCTGATCCGGCAGCTGCTGTGACGGTATGAGGTGTGTCAGCCGAGGGAGACGCCTGCGCCGACCAGATCTTCAGTGCCTGGCCTTGCAGCATGGTGACTGCGCCTGGAAACGGATCGAAGGCGCGGATGCGTTGCGACAAGAGCTGCGCCGGCAAGCGCCAGTCAATCAGCGCTTCTTCTTTCAAAATTTTGGCGGCGTAGGTGATGCCATCGGTCGCTTGCGGCATGGCCTGCAGTTGCGGTAAGCGCGACAAGGTTTGCACCACCAAGCCCGCACCCAAGGCCGCGAGCTTGTCGTGCAACGTGGTCGTGGTGTCGTCGAACGCGATCGGCAAAGCTTGACGCATCAGCACATCACCGGTGTCCAAGCCTTCGTCCATCTGCATGATGCACACACCGGTTTCAGGGTCGCCGGCTTCGATCGCGCGTTGAATCGGTGCGGCACCCCGCCAACGCGGCAACAGCGATGCGTGGATATTGAGGCAACCCATGGGCAGACTCTGCAAAGTCCAGGCAGGCAGGAGCAGGCCATAGGCCACGACCACCATCACCTGCGCTTGTGCTGCGGCAATCGCTGCTTGCGCCTGTCGTGCGTCTTCTGGAAATTTCCCGTCTTGGCGCAGGCTGTGTGGTTGGCACACCGGCCAGCCGTGTTTGAGTGCGTATTGCTTGACCGCCGAGGCTTGCAGTTTCATGCCGCGCCCAGCGGGGCGGTCAGGTTGGGTGAGCACCAGGGCGATCTCGTGGCCAGCGGCGTGCAAGGCGGCCAGCGCCGATTGGGCAAACGCCGGTGTGCCGGCGAACACGATGCGCATTTAAATGCGCTCGGCTTCGCGCTGCGCTTTGAGCAGCTTGCCTTTGATGCGCATGCGTTTGAGGGGTGACAAGTACTCGACAAACACCTTGCCCACGAGGTGGTCCATTTCGTGTTGGATGCACACCGCCATCAGACCTGCAGCCTCGATGATGCGCGACTGACCGTGTTCGTCCAGCGCTTGCACCTTGACTTGGGCGGCGCGCTCAACGCCGTCAAAAATACCGGGCACCGACAAACAGCCCTCCTCGCCCTTGAGCCGTTCGTCGCTTGCCCACAATAATTCGGGGTTGATCAGCACCATGGGGGTGTTGCGTTCCTCAGACACATCCATCACCACCAAGCGTTGGTGAAAGTCCACTTGGGTGCCAGCCAGGCCAACGCCTTTGGCCTCGTACATGGTTTCAATCATGTCAGCGGCGAATTGACGGATCTGGTCGTTGACCTCGGCCACGGGTTTGGCCACGGTGTGCAGACGCGGGTCGGGGAAACAGAGGACGGGAAGCAAAGCCATGGCGATATTGTCGCTTTTTTGGCCCGGCTTGTTGACGCCAGCCTCACAAAACCTGTGTGTGGCAGTCACACAGAAAACCCCCGGTTTTTTTAAGCTGTGGCGACACTGACCGACCCAGACCACAGCATGCACACGCCAAGTCCAGACACGCCTAGCGCGCCCCAGGCACTGCCCGATAGTTTGGTCGGCTGTGAGCGCACCCAAGCTTGGTTGGCGCAGAGCACGCCAGAGCGACAGCATGCGGTGTGGGCCCTGGGCGACCCACAGTACCCAGCGGCTTTGCTGGCGCTGCATGACCCACCGCCGGTCTTGTTTGCCTGCGGTCAGCTGGCGCAAACGCCTGGCGTGTGTGTGGCGGTGGTGGGCAGCCGCAACCCGACCCCGCAGGGCCGCGAGAACGCCCGCGCATTGGCGCACAGCTTGCAGTCGGCAGGTGTGTCTGTGGTCTCTGGCTTGGCCTTGGGCATCGATGGGGCGGCGCACCAGGGCGCGTTACAAGCTGCGCCAGTGGGTTTGCCGATCCCAGGTTGCGCGACGATCGCGGTGGTGGCTACCGGCTTGGACCGGGTCTACCCCCGCGCCCACCATGGCTTGGCGCAACAGGTGGCTGCGCAAGGCTGGTTGCTCAGCGAGTTCCCCCCTGGCACGCCTCCTTTGGCGCACCACTTTCCGCGTCGCAACCGATTGATCGCGGCACTGTCCTCAGGGGTTTTGGTGGTCGAGGCGGCGTTGAAGTCGGGCTCGCTCATCACCGCTGACTTGGCCTTGGCGATGGGCAAAGACGTGTTTGCCGTGCCCGGCTCGATCCACTCACCTTTGGCACGTGGCTGCCACGCTTTGTTGCGGCAAGGCGCCAAGCTGGTGGAAACTGCGCAAGATGTGTTGGAAGAGTTGCCTGTGCATGCCCTGAGTCACAACCCATCTTTGACAGGTGTTGCTGCGCAAACGCTCGCCTTGCCCAACGACCCGGTTCAGCGCGCACTGCTCGACGCACTGGGGCATGACCCGCAACCACTCGATGTGTTGTTGTGGCGCAGTGGCGCGTCGCTTGAAGACGCGATGTGCGCCTTGCATGACTTGACGCAAGCCGGCAGAGTGGCAGAAATGCCAGGCGGCATCTACCAATCCTTGGGGCGATAACCGGAACCCGGAGGTTGTTTTTGAAGCGGGTTAAAAAAAGGTTATATTGCCCGCATGTTCGATGTTCTTGTGTATGTCTACGAGCACTACTGGCGTGGTGATGCCTGCCCCGATTTGCCGTTGTTAGGCCGCAAACTCAGCGCCGCTGGCTTTGACGCCGATGAAATTGAGCAAGCCTTGGCCTGGCTGGCTGGCCTCAACATCGCCGCCCAGCACAGCGACATGATCCATGTTGGCAACACCATCGCCGGCATGGCCCCCGCCTATATTCAATCTCCCAACAGCATGCGCGTCTACTCCGAAGCCGAGCAGCAGCATGTGGGCGCAGCGGGCCTGGGTTTCCTCACCTTCATGCATGCCGCTGGCGTGTTGCCTGCGCAAATGCGTGAAATCGTGGTGGACCGTGCCATGGCTGTGCCCAACTCCCCGGTCAGCTTGGACGACCTGAAGATCATCGTGCTCATGGTCTATTGGAGCGCTGGTATCGAGCCCGATGCCTTGGTGCTCGACGAGCTGTGTGACGACCAAGGCGCACGCGTGGCGCACTGACCCGTCGCACCCCCCAAAAAAACGGCACCCTCGGGTGCCGTTTTGCTTGAGAGGGGGGTTAAACCACCGCGCCAGCGTTCGGGTCGTTGGGATCTTCGGGTTCTTTTTTAGCAGAGGCTTTGATCAGGTCTTCGCGCCGTATGCCCAGCCACATGGCGATCGAGGCAGCCACGAACACGGATGAGTAAATGCCAAACAAGATGCCGATGGTCAGCGCAAGGGCGAAGTAGTGCAAGGTGGCGCCACCAAAGAGCAGCATGGACAAGACCATCAACTGGGTGCTGCCGTGGGTGATGATGGTGCGGCTGATGGTCGAGGTGATCGCGTTGTCGATGATCTCGACCGTGCTCATCTTGCGGTAGCGTCGGAAATTCTCGCGCACCCGGTCAAAAATCACCACCGACTCGTTCACCGAATAGCCCAGAACGGCCAACACCGCGGCCAGCACGGGGAGCGAGAACTCCCACTGGAAATAGGCAAAAAAGCCCAAGATGATCACCACGTCGTGCAAGTTGGCGATGATGCCCGCCACCGCGTATTTCCATTCGAAGCGGATCGCGAGATAAATCATGATGCCGACCACCACGAAGGCCAGGGCTTTCAAGCCATCGATCGCGAGTTCGTCACCCACTTGCGGACCGACGAATTCGGTGCGCTTGAGTTCGGCATTGGGGTCGGATTCTTTCAACACCGCCATCACCCGTGTGCTTTGCTCGGTGGCGGTGCTGCCCTTCAAGGCGGGCATGCGTATCAGCACATCGCGGGCCGAGCCGAAGTTTTGCACCTGAACATCGGTGAAGCCGAGTTTGGCGATTTGTTCGCGCATCGGGTCGAGGGCGACGGGTTGCGAGAAGCTCACCTCCATCAAGGTGCCGCCGGTGAACTCCACCGACAAATGCAGGCCCCGGCTGAACAAAAAGAACACGGCCAGCGCAAAGGTCGCAAACGAGATCACATTGAAGACCACCGCATGCCGCATGAACGGGATGTCTTTTCTGATTTTGAACAATTCCATGGTGTTTTCCCCTTAGTCGGCTTTCACCGCAGTGCCAGCCTCAGGCCGCCACACCGTGCCGATCGACACCGATTTGAGTTTCTTTTGGCCGCCGTACCAGAGGTTGACCAAGCCGCGTGAGAAAAACACCGCCGAGAACATGCTGGTCAAGATGCCGATGCAGTGCACCACCGCAAAACCGCGCACCGGACCGGAGCCAAAGGCCAGCAAGACCACGCCC
>CAMCES010000078.1 GCA_945873925.1 Bordetella parapertussis | reverse complement strand
GCTGGGCTGGCCGCGATGGTGCACGCGATTTGCCACATCGAGTTCAACGCCATCAACCTCGCTTTGGACGCCATCTGGCGTTACCCCCGCATGCCCGAGGCCTATTACCTCGATTGGTTCAAGGTGGCTTATGAGGAGTCCACCCACTTCGCGCTGTTGGCGCATTTGCTGCAAACGATGGGCCACCGCTATGGCGACTTCGAGGCGCACGACGGGTTGTGGGCGATGTGCGAGAAAACCGCTGACGATGTGCTGGCCCGCATGGCCTTGGTGCCGCGCACCTTGGAAGCCAGAGGCTTGGATGCCACACCCTTGATCCAGTCCAAGCTGCACCTGTCCACCTCAGTGCATGCACGGGCGCTGGAACCCATCTTGGACACCATCTTGCATGACGAGGTCGGGCATGTGGCCGTGGGCAACCATTGGTTCCGCTGGCTCTGCGCCCAACAAAGCCTGGACCCCTTGGTGCATTACCCGGTCCTGGTGAACCACCATGCCGCGCCCCGTCTGAAACCGCCTTTCAACCAGGAGGCCAGGTTGAAGGCGGGGTTCACGGCGGATGAAATCGATTGGTTGATGGCACAGCGCTTGGACACGGCTTGATCGCAACATCCCCCGTTGCGCAGTGCTCAACCCCTGGGATGGTGCTGGGCATGCAAGGATTTCAAGCGCTCCCGCGCCACATGGGTGTAAATCGTGGTGGTGGAAATATCGGCATGTCCCAAGAGCATTTGCACCGCCCTGAGATCGGCCCCGTGGTTGAGCAAATGCGTGGCGAAGGCGTGACGCAGGGTGTGGGGTGACAGCGGCACATGGATATCGGCCAGCAAGGCGTATTTCTTGATCAACATCCAAAACATGACACGGCTCATGGCCCCGCCGCGCTGGGTGACAAACACCGCTGGGCTGTGTCGGCCCGAAAGCAGGGCGCCACGGCCTTGCTCCAAATAGCGCTGCAGCCAATCACCAGCTTCTTCGCCAAACGGCACCAGCCGCTCTTTGTCGCCCTTGCCAGTCACCCGCAGCACGCCTTCTCGCAGGTTCAAGGACAGCATGGGCAGGTTGACCAACTCGCTGACCCGCAAACCGCTGGCGTAGAGCAGCTCGAGCATGGCTCGGTCACGCAGGCCCAAAGGGGTTTCGACATCGGGCGCTTGCAGCAAGGCCTCGACCTGCGGCTCGCTCAAGGACTTGGGCAGGCGCTGTGGCTGCTTGGCCGACAACAGCTTCATGGTCGGGTCGGCCCGCAAACGGTTGTCGCGCAAGGCCCAGCGGTAAAAGCGGCGAAACACGGTCATGCGGCGGTTCGCGCTGCTGGCCTTGGTGTCGTGGTGGCGGTGGGCGAAATAGCTTTGGATGTAGGGCTCGGTGGCCGTGGCCAAACCGCTGCCCTGGGTCTGCAGCCAAGCAGCCAAGCCGTTGAGGTCGCGCCGATAAGCCGCCAGCGTGAGCTTGGACAAACCGTCTTCGAGCCACAGTGCGTCGATGAACACATCGATCAGCGGGTCGGTGCTGTCAATCGAGTTGGAGCTTTTGGCCATCCACCACCTTTTTGTACACCTCGTATTCGGCTTTGAGTTGCGCGGCAAATTGCTCGGGGCTGTTGGCCACCACCTTGGAACCGGTGGCTTCAATGCGCTTGACCACGGCAGGGTCTTGCAAGACTTTGTGAAGTGCTTGATGGAGTTGAGCCACGATGGGCTTGGGCATGCCTTTGGGACCCCAAATGCCATAGAGCGCTGGGCGGTTCACCGCTTCCAAACCCAGCTCTTTGAAGGTCGGCACTTTGGGCAACTCGGGCACCCGCTCGGGCGAGGCCACCGCGATCGCCACCAAGCGGCCGTCTTGGATGTGAGGAAAGGCAGATGGCAGGTTGTCAAAAATAACCAGCACTTGCCCACCCACGGTGTCGCGCAAAGCAGGCCCTGCTCCGCTGTAGGGGATGTGCACCACCGAGGTTTGGGTCAAGCTTTTGAACAATTCCATTTGCAAATGGGCAATGCCGCCGGTGCCCGAGGAGGCGTAATCGTATTGGCCTGGTCGTGCACGCAGTGCTTTCAAGAATGCCGCCATGTTTTTGGCGGGAAAGGAGGGGTGCACCGCCAACACGTTGGGCGTGGCCATCATGTTGATGATCGGGGTGAAATCGGTCAGGGGTTGGTAGGACACGCGGGGGTTGATGGCGGGGTTGGTGGCGGCACTCGAGAGTGTGGCCAAGCCCAAGGTGTAGCCGTCAGGTGCGGCACGGGCCAACTCTGCGGCACCGACCACGCCCCCACCACCGGGTTTGTTGACCACCACCACGGTTTGCCCCAGCAACTTGCCCAGGGGATCGGCCACGGTGCGGGCAATCAGGTCGGTGGTGCCCCCAGGGGCAAAGGGCACCGACAACTGGATCGGTTTGCTGGGATAGGTTTGCGCGCCAGCACCGCTGGCCAAGCAGCAACCGAGCGCGAGCAAGAGGAGACGCATCAAACCACCACCGGCTCGGGTTCGAGCCGAATGCCAAAGCGCTCGTACACACTGGTTTGGATCGCCTTGGCCAAGGTCATGACCTCACCGCCGGTGCACGGATTGTCTCGCCCGCCTTTGTTGACGATCACCAAGGCTTGTTTCTCGTAAACCGCTGCATTGCCCACCGATTTGCCGCGCCAACCGCAGGCATCGATCAGCCAACCGGCCGCGAGTTTGATGCGGCCGTCTGTCAGGTGGTAGTGCACCACCTTGGGCTCGCGGGCAATTATGTCGGCACATTGCTCGGCTGACACCGTGGGGTTTTTGAAAAAGCTGCCCGCGCTGCCCAAGGTCTGGGGGTCGGGCAGTTTGGCGGTGCGGATCTCGCAAACCCAATCGAACACCTGCTGCGGTGTGGGGTTGACCACGCCATGCTGGGCTTGCTTTTTGGACAGGTCGAGGTAGCTCACATCGCATTGCCATTTCTTGGGCAAGCGAAAACGCACCTGTGTGATCAGGGCACGGCCCAACAGCCCCAGGTCACGGCGGTCGTTGGCGGCATGTTTGAATACCGAGTCGCGGTAGCCGAACGCGCATTGCCCGGCATTCAGCGTGAAGGCTTGGCCGGTTTGCAAATCGACCGCGTCCAATGATTCAAACCGGTCTTGCAACTCAACGCCGTACGCACCGATGTTTTGCACCGGCGACGCACCCACCGAGCCGGGGATCATGGCCAGGTTTTCCAAGCCCGGCCAGCCCTGCGCCAGCGTCCAAGCCACAAAAGCGTGCCAGTCTTCGCCAGCGGCGGCTTGCACTACCCAGGCTTTGTCATCTTCGCTGACCAGCTGCTTGCCCATCAGCTCCACTTTGACCACCAGCGGCTTGACGTCACCCGTGAGCACGATGTTGCTGCCGCCGCCAAGCACAAAATGCGGCTCAGACCGCTCGGGGCTGTTCAGCCAGGCTTGCACATCGTCCTGGCTACGCAGTCGCAGCAAGCGTTCGGCGCGGGCAGCAATGCCAAAGCTGTTGTGCGCTTGCAGCGGAACGTGGGTCTCGGTAATCATGTGAGAATTGTCGCACCTCGAACTTTTGACCTGCCAACCATGCCCTCTTTTGATACCGTGTGTGAAGCCGACGTGGTGGAAGTGAAAAACGCGGTCGACAACACCGCCAAAGAAATCGCTACCCGCTTTGATTTCAAAGGCACCTCAGCCGCGATCGAGCTCAAAGACAAGGACATCATCTTGATCGGCGACAGCGACTTTCAGTTGCAGCAAATCGACGATGTGCTGCGCAACAAACTCGCCAAGCGCAACGTGGACCTGCGCTTTTTAGACAAGGGCGATGTGCAAAAAATGGGCGGCGACAAGGTCAAACAAGTCGTCCAAGTGCGCAATGGCATTGCCAGCGAAGACGCCAAGAAAATCCAGCGCGCGATCAAAGACAGCAAGATGAAGGTGCAGGCAGCGATCCAAGGCGAGTCGGTGCGGGTGACCGGTGCCAAGCGTGACGATTTGCAGGCCGCGATGGCGCTGATCAAGAAAGAAATGGTCGACTTGCCTTTGAGCTTCGACAACTTCCGCGATTAATTGGAATCTGACCCCAATTTCTTGCCGCCGATGCGGCTTTCTTCACCGCGGATGAGTTTGGCGATGTTGGCTCGGTGGCGCCAGACCAAGATGGCGCTCATGACAACGGCAGAGAGCAACACCGCCTCGTCCACATACCAAGCGATGCGGTGGCCCAAGAGGTAATAAGCCGGGGCAAACACCGCACTGGCCAAGGCCGCCAAGGATGAATAGCGCGAGAAAAACGCCACGATCAACCAGGTGGCCAAGGTCGCCAAGCCCAGCAGCGGCTCGATACCAAACAACACGCCAGCCGCGGTGGCCACGCCCTTGCCGCCATGGAAGCGGAAAAACACCGGCCAAACATGGCCAGCAAAGGCGGCCAAGGCAACCATGGCCTGCGTGCCCTGCCCCAGTCCGTATGCCGCGCCAAACTGCACCACCGCATAGACCGGCAACCAACCCTTGATACCGTCGAGCAACAACGTCAGCAAGGCCGCCAGCTTATTGCCCGAGCGCAGCACATTGGTGGCCCCCGGGTTGTGGCTGCCATAAGAACGCGGATCGGACAGGCCAAACAGGCGGCTGACGACCACGGCAAACGAGACCGAGCCGATCAGGTAGGCAGAGATGGCCGCCAACAAGGGATGCAAAAGTTCAGGTGAGATGTTCATGGCTCAGATGGCTGGGTCGCGCATTCTCCAGCGGATCGCATCGATGGCAGCCAACACATCGGGCGAGAGTTGGCTGCCCCAGGCATCGAGGTCTTCGTCGAGTTGCGCGACCGAGGTCACACCGATGATGGTGCTGGCCACGCGCCAGTTGTTGTAGCAAAAAGCCAGCGCGAACTGGGTTGGTGTCATGCCCACTTCGCGGGCAACCGCGTTGTACAAACGGGCGGCTTCGAGCGCTTCTGGGCGCCCCCAACGCTGTTTGCGCATGCTCTCGTACTTGGCAATCCGCGCCTCTTGCGGGGCTTGGGGACCGGTGATGCCAGAGGCATCGTACTTGCCAGTGAGCAAACCGAAACCCAAGGGGGAATAGGCCAGCAAAGACACATCCAAACGGTGCATGGTTTCGTCCAAACCGTTTTCTAAGATTCGGTTGACCAGGCAGTAAACGTTTTGCACCGAGGCCACGCGGGGCAAATGGTGATGTTCGGCCAAACGCACGAATTCGTGCACACCGTAGGAGGTTTCATTGGACAAACCGATGTAGCGCACCTTGCCTGCTTTGACCAACTTGCCCAAGGCTTCGAGCTGCTCATGGATGGGCGTGGCGGATTTTTCTTTGGTGGGGTCGTAGTTCATCGCACCAAAGATCGGCACATGGCGCTCTGGCCAGTGGATTTGGTAGAGGTCGATGACATCGGTCTTCAGGCGCTTCAAGCTGGCATCACACGAGGCCAGGATGTCAGCCGCGGTCATGCCCTCGCCCGAACGCACCCAGGGCATGCCACGCGAGGGGCCTGCGACTTTGGTGGCAAGCACGATTTTTTGGCGCATGCCCGGGCGCTTGGACAGCCAGTTGCCGATGTAGGTTTCAGTGAACCCATAGGTGTCAGCGGTGGGTGGCACCGCGTACATCTCGGCGGTATCAAAGAAATTGACGCCACGCTCAATGCTGTGGTCCATGATGGTGTGGCTGGTCGCTTCGTCCACCTGCTGACCGAAAGTCATGGTGCCCAAGCAAATCGGGGTGACATGCAAATCGCTTTGGCCCAAGCGAACAGGGGTGAGGCTGAGTGTGTTCATGGGGCGGAGTTTAAGGCGAAGGGGGTGTGCTGGCGCTCAGGGTTTAACGGTTCGTGCGCGTTGGGCCTCTTGCAAGCGCAGCACTCGCCTTTGCACCTTGCCTGTGGTCGTCATCGGCAAGGCCTCGATGAATTCCATTTCTTTGGGGTATTCATAAGGTGCCAGCAA
>CAMCES010000077.1 GCA_945873925.1 Bordetella parapertussis | reverse complement strand
ACGGCGATGGGGTGATCACCCCGGCTATTTCGGTGCTCTCGGCGGTCGAAGGCTTGGAGGTGGTGTCACCGAATTTCAAGAAGGCAGTCATTCCACTCACCTTGGTCATCTTGCTGTGCTTGTTTGCCGTGCAAAAGCGCGGTACTGCTGGCATTGGCAAATTCTTTGGGCCCATCACCTTGGCCTGGTTTCTCACCATTGCTGTTTTGGGCGTTTACCACATTGCCAGCAATCCCGCGATTTTGTGGGCCATCAGCCCATACTACGCGCTGAAGTTCATGTGGGAACAACCCGGCACCACTTTCTTGATTTTGGGTGCGGTGGTCTTGTGTGTCACTGGCGGCGAGGCCTTGTATGCCGACATGGGTCATTTCGGCAAACGACCGATTCGTTTGGCTTGGTTTGGTGTCGTGATGCCTTGCTTGACCCTGAATTATTTTGGCCAAGGCGCTTTGCTGTTGACAGAGCCCGAGGCCGTGAAAAACCCGTTCTACAACATGGCACCCGATTGGGCGCTGATTCCTTTGGTGATTTTGGCCACGGCAGCCACGGTGATCGCCTCGCAAGCGCTGATCACTGGCGCCTTCAGCGTGACCAAGCAGGTCATCCAACTGGGGTTTTTGCCCCGCTTGCAAATCCACCACACCAGCGAGCGCGACACCGGTCAAATCTACATGCCGTTTGTCAATTGGGGCCTGTTCGTGTTCATTGTGCTGGCGGTGGTGATGTTCAAAACCTCCAGTAACCTGGCAGCGGCCTACGGCATTGCGGTGTGTACCGACATGTTGATCACCACCGTCTTGACATTCTTTGTCATTCGCTACGCATGGAAATACCCACTTTGGCTGTGTGTCTGTGCCACCTCGGTCTTCTTGCTGGTGGACTTGGCGTTTTGGAGCTCCAATATCCTCAAGTTCGCCGACGGTGGTTGGTTCCCCTTGTTCCTCGGCGGGATGATCCTGATTTTGATGCTGACTTGGCGCGATGGCCGGGCTTTGTTGCATCATAAAACACGCGATGAAGCGCTGGACCTGCGCTCATTCTTGGATGCCTTGTTCATGGCGCCGCCCACCCGAGTGGAGGGTACAGCCGTGTTTCTCACCACAGAAGATGACATCGTGCCCAATGCCATGCTGCACAACTTGAAACACAACAAGGTGTTGCATGCGCAAAACCTGTTTGTTACCGTGCGCAGTCACGAGGTTCCCTGGATAGACAAAGACAAGCGCACCGAGTTGGTGGTTTTGGGTCATGGATGCTGGCAGGTGAAGATCAACTACGGATTCAAGGACACGCCGGATGTGCCTTTTGCCTTGAGCTTGCTGCGCGGCCAGGTGGGCAGTATCAATGGCATGAGCACCAGCTATTTCTTGTCGCGTGACAGTATCGTGCCCACCGTGGGTGGTGGCATGGCGCAATGGCGAGAAAAACTCTTCGCTCAGATGTACCTCAATGCGAGTGCCGCGGCTGACTTCTTGAACCTGCCCAGCAACTCGGTGGTGGAGATGGGCAGCAAGATCGAGATCTGAGCCTTGCATCGTGCGAAAGGCGCAGTGCTGTTAACCTAGTGGCCATGCAATTTCTCTTTGTCGCTGACCCGCTGCCCGTTTTCAAGATCCACAAGGACAGCACTTTCACCATGATGCGTGAGGCGCAAGCCAGAGGCCATGAGGTCTGGGCTTGCGACACCACAGACCTGCAATGGCAAAGTGGGCAAGCAGTCAGTGCCGCCATGCAGCAGATCCACCTGACAGGTAAGACGGATGGTTGGTACACCACGCTGCAGACCGAGGTCTTGCCACTGCACCGCATGGACGCGGTGGTCATGCGTAAGGACCCCCCCTTTGACAATGAGTTTTTTTACGCCACCCATTTGCTCAGCCAGGCTGTGAAAGAAGGCGCTCGCGTCTTCAACAGCCCTGCAGCCCTGCGCGAGCATCCTGAAAAACTCGCCTTGATGGAATTTGCACGTTTTGCCAGCCCGACCTTGGTGACCCGCCAAGCAGACGCGGTGCGCGCCTTTCACGCAGAACACCAAGACATCATCTTGAAGCCCTTGGATGGCATGGGCGGCATGGGTATTTTTCGGGTCAAGCCCGATGGCCTGAATCTGGGCTCGGTCATTGAAACCCTCAATCAAAACGGCCGCCAAACCTTGATGGTGCAGAAGTTTTTGCCCGCCATTGCCGAAGGTGACAAACGGGTCTTGCTGATCAACGGACAGGCTGTGCCTTTTGCCCTGGCGCGCATCCCTCAAGGCAACGAGGTGCGCGGCAATTTGGCGGCAGGTGGTAAGGGCGTGGCGCAAGCCCTGAGTGAGCAAGACAAAGCCATTGCCCAGGCCATGGGCCCGGTGCTGGCCGCGCGTGGCTTGTTCTTGGTGGGCTTGGACATCATCGGTGACTGCCTGACCGAGGTGAACGTGACCAGTCCCACTGGGTTTCGCGAGATCATGGACCAAAGCGGGTTTGATGTCGCCGCCATGTTCATGAACGCGCTCACCCAGCAAATCCCAAACGCCTGACCGGGCTGTTGAGTTCAAGTACGGTGAAACTCTTTATTGAACAAGCCTTGTTTGAGCCGAGCGCGTCGGCTGCTCAGGCGCGCTTGACCGCGATTCGCCCGTTTGAGTATGCCCAAAGCCGCAACCACCTTGACGGCGCAGTCAGCATGCTCTCGCCCTACCTCACCCATGGTTTTTTGACCGTGCCCGAAGTAGCCGCGCATGTCTACAAAGTACACCGCATGAGCGTTCAGCACAAGTTTGTTTTTGAGTTGGCTTGGCGCGAATACTTCTTGCATGTGCACGACGCCCTGGGCGACGACATCTTCAAGGATTTGCACGAGGGGGTATTGCCTGCCAACGCCTATAGCCTCAGCCTGCCAGAAGATGTGCGCGACGGTTCAACCGGTGTGCCCGTCATCGATCAGGCGATTCGGCAGTTGTATTTCAATGGCTATTTGCACAACCATGCCAGGCTGTGGTTGGCCAGTTACCTGGTGCACATCCGCAAAGTGCATTGGCGGGTGGGCGCAGATTGGATGTACAGCCATTTGCTCGACGGCGACATCGCCAGCAACCACCTGAGTTGGCAGTGGGTGGCTGGGACGGGCAGCAGCAAGCCGTATTTGTTCAATGCGGCCAATGTCGCGGCGCATGCCCCGGAGGTGTGGCACAGCCCGAACACCGTGATCGACAAGGACATGGAGATCATCGAGATGATCTCGCAAAGCCAGGCCACCTTCACCCAAAAAACCACGCACCATGTCAAGGTCGATGAGCCAGACCTCCTGGTCTCACCCCCGCCTGAAGCCAACTTGGTAGCCAGTGGCTTGGCGGCAGACAAATTGATCGACCGCGATGTCTGGTGGATTCACCCTTGGTCCTTGTCCGAGCAAGCGCCACCTCTGTTGCCAGCAGACGCCATGCGTGTCGCGGCGTGCTGGCAAGCATGGACCCAGGCGCACCCCTGGAACACCGCGCGTTGGCTGTTTGTGGCGCGTGGCATGCACCAGGTGGCTTCGCATTGCTGGTTCGAGGACGCGGCACGCTTGACTGACATCTTCAGCAAGGCACGCACAGTGCATGTCTGGGACCACCGGGCTTTGCCCGACTGGCCTGGCGTCCATTGGGTGCGCCATCCCGCACCCCGCTTGTGGCCCAGACAAGAGGAGCGCAGCCCCTCGTTCTCTCATTGGTGGAGCAAGGTCACGCGCTACAAGCAGTCCATACCGCAGTTGTTGCGCAACCTGCAAGGATCTTAGGCCGCTTTCACTTTCAAACGCCAGGCATGCAACAAAGGCTCGGTGTACCCGCTGGGTTGTGCCTTGCCTTTGAACACCAGGTCGGTGGCCGCCAAGTAGGCTTTGGAGGTGTTGAAGTGCCCAGCCATCGGTTGGTACAAGCGGTCGCCGGCGTTTTGTGTGTCGACCACGGCGGCCATGCGCTCGAAAGTCGCCCGCACTTGGGTCTCACTGACCACACCGTGGTGCAACCAGTTGGCGATGTGTTGGCTGGAGATGCGCAGCGTGGCGCGGTCTTCCATCAAGCCCACGTTGTGGATGTCGGGGACTTTGGAGCAGCCCACGCCCTGGTCGACCCAGCGCACCACATAACCTAAGATGCCTTGCACATTGTTGTCCAACTCTTGCTGTTTGTCCGCCTCGCTCCAGTTGGCTTTGGCGACCACGGGCACGGTGAGCAGGTCTTTCAACAAAGACGCGCGTTCTTTGTCGGCATCGATCTTTTCGAGTTCTTTTTGCACATCGCTCACCAGCACTTGGTGGTAGTGCAGGGCGTGCAGGGTGGCACCCGTGGGGCTGGGTACCCACGCAGTGTTGGCGCCTGCTTTGGGATGCGCGATTTTTTGTTTCAGCATCTCGGCCATCAGGTCAGGCATGGCCCACATGCCTTTGCCGATCTGCGCCCTGCCACGCAAGCCGCAGGACAAACCCACCAGCACATTGTTGCGCTCGTAAGCGGCAATCCAGGCACTGCTCTTCATGTCGCCCTTGCGCAGCATGGGGCCAGCGAGCATGGCGGTGTGCATTTCGTCGCCGGTGCGGTCCAAGAAACCGGTGTTGATGAAAGCCACCCGGCTGGATGCAGCGGCGATACAGGCTTTGAGGTTGACGCTGGTGCGCCGCTCTTCGTCCATGATGCCCAGCTTGACCGTGCTGTCAGCCAAACCCAGGACTTGCTCGACCCGGCCAAACAACTCAGAGGCAAAGGCCACCTCGGCCGGGCCGTGCATCTTGGGTTTCACGATGTAGACCGAGCCGCTGCGGGAATTGCGAATGCCGTTGGCACCATGACCTTGCAGGTCATGCAGGGCGATGGTGGTGGTCACCATGGCGTCCATGATGCCCTCGGGGATGTCATGCATCTGACCATCTGCGCCTTGGTAGAGGATGGCGGGGTTGGTCATCAAATGGCCGACATTGCGCAAGAACAGCAGCGAGCGGCCGTGCAACTTGACCTCGGCATCACCTTTTGGCGAGTGGTAGAACCGGTCAGGGTTCAAGCCGCGCTTGAAACGGGTGCCGTCCTTGCTGACGTCTTCGGTCAATGTGCCTTTCAAAATACCCAGCCAGTTGCTGTAGGCCAGCAGTTTGTCATCCGCATCCACCGCGGCCACCGAGTCTTCCAGGTCGAGGATGGTGGACAAAGCCGCTTCCAGCACCAGGTCGCTCACATGGGCAGGGTCGGTCGCGCCAACCGGGTGTTGGGCGTTGATTTGGATGTCCAAATGCAAGCCGTTGTGGATCAGCAAAACCGAGGAGGGATGCGTTGCATCACCTTGGTAGCCGGCGAATTGCTTGGGGTCGGCCAAACCAGAGGTTTTGCTGCCTTTGAGCGACACCAACAATTGGCCTTTGACAATGCTGTAACCGGTCGAGTCAATGTGCGAGCCGGTTTTGAGGGGAGCGGTGCGGTCGAGCACGTAGCGCGCGTATTCAATCACTTTGGCGCCGCGTTTGTCGTTGTAGCCCGGGCCTTTGGCGCAGCCATCGGCTTCAGAGATGACGTCGGTACCGTACAAAGCGTCATACAGCGAACCCCAGCGGGCATTGGCCGCGTTCAGGGCATAGCGGGCATTCAGGATCGGCACCACCAGTTGTGGACCGGCCTGGGTGGCGAGCTCTGCGTCGACGTTCACCGTGGTGGCTTTGACCTTGGCGGGCACCGGGACCAAATAGCCGATCTGGGTCAGGAAGGCTTGGTAGGCCTTCATGTCGGTGACGGGACCAGAATGGGTGCTGTGCCAATGGTCCAGTTCGGTTTGCAAACGGTCGCGTTCGGCCAACAAAGCCTGGTTTTTCGGGGCCAGGTCTTGCACCAAGGCATCAAAACCTTTCCAAAAAGTCACACTGGACACGCCAGTGCCGGGCAACACCTGTTGGTCAATGAATTCGTACAAATGGGTGGCCACTTGGAGCTTGTAGAGGGAGGTGCGGGCAGTCATGCAGGGCTTTCTTGATATTTGTCAGAGAAGGACAGGGGTTTTCACCGATAATTTTCCATTTTAAGGAGTCGCGAGATGGCGCTGATCAAAGCAATGGTGTTGACACTTGGGCTGCTGAGTTCTGGCTTGGTCATGGCCGAGAGGGAACTGACGGTCTATGGCGGCGGACAAACCACGCCCCATTCCAATGTCCATGTGACAGATGCAGCTGGTAGCAGCACTTTCCCCACCAGCTGGCAAGGCAAATCCTTGCAAATGCCGCCC
>CAMCES010000076.1 GCA_945873925.1 Bordetella parapertussis | reverse complement strand
TGTCCGCACCGCAAAAAGCCTTGCGCAAAATGGGTTTGCTGCGCCCCGTCGACATGGCCCTGCACCTGCCGATGCGCTACGAGGATGAAACCCAGTTGGTCAAGCTGGCGGACAGCCGAGAGGGCGACACGGTGCAAATCGAAGCGGTGGTGAAAAACTGCGAAGTGGTGTTCAAGCCGCGCCGCCAATTGCAAGCGGTGGTGGACGACGGGACGGACACCTGCACGCTGCGGTTTTTCAACTTCTACCCCAACATGCAAAAAGCCCTGGAGGTGGGTCGCCAAGTGCGTTTGCGTGGCGAGGTGCGTGGCGGTTTCATGGGCCGCACCATGATGCACCCGACGGTCCAAGCCGCCGGTGGCAGCTTGGCCACCGCGCTCACGCCCGTTTACCCCAGCACTGCCGAGTTGCCGCAGGCGTATATCCGCAAAGCCGTGCTGGGTGGTTTGGCCCTGGCCTTGCGCAGCCATGCGTTTGACGAAACCATTCCCACGCAACACCTGCCGCCGCACAGCTGGGGCTTGGCGCAGTCGCTGCAGTTTTTGCACCACCCCGCACCCCATGTCTCGCTGGCGCAACTCGAAGACCACACCCACCCGGCGTGGCAACGCTTGAAAGCCGAAGAGCTGCTGGCGCAACAACTCTCGCAACTGCAGTCAAAGCGGGAGCGACAGTTGCTCAACGCACCCGCCTTGGCGCACAGCCACGAGCTCCAAGGGGTGCTCGCGCAATTGCATGCGCTGCTGCCGTTTCAACTCACTCAGGCACAACAGCGGGTGGTGAAAGAGATCTCGCAAGACGTGGCGCGGGCCGTGCCGATGCACCGCTTGTTGCAAGGCGATGTTGGCTCGGGCAAAACCGTGGTGGCCGCGCTCGCTGCCGCCCAGTGCATCGACGCGGGTTGGCAATGCGCCTTGATGGCGCCCACCGAAATATTGGCTGAACAACATTTCACCAAGCTGGTGGGGTGGTTGGCCCCGGTTTTGGCACCGCTGGGCTTGCAAGTGGCTTGGCTCACCGGCAGCCAAAAGAAAAAAGAGCGCGATGCCATGCTCGCGCTGGTCGCCAGTGGGCAAGCCGCCTTGGTGGTGGGCACGCACGCGGTGATCCAAGACAAGGTGCAGTTCAAACGCCTGGGGCTGGCGGTCATTGACGAGCAACACCGCTTTGGCGTGGCGCAACGCTTGGCCCTGCGTCAAAAACTGTCTGACGAACCCACCCCCCCCGGTGACGACAACCACAGCCACGACGCCCACGCAGGCAACCCACGCGAGCCGCACTTGCTGATGATGAGCGCCACGCCGATCCCGCGCACCTTGGCCATGAGCTACTACGCCGACCTGGACGTGTCCACCATCGACGAATTGCCGCCCGGGCGCACACCGATCATCACCAAGCTGGTGGCCGACACCCGACGCGACGAAATCATCGAACGCATCCGGGTGCAGCTGCAAGCGGGGCGACAAATTTACTGGGTGTGCCCGCTGATCGAAGAAAGCGAGGCGCTGGACTTGCGCAATGCCACCGACACGCACCAAGCCTTGTGTGAAGCCTTGCCTGGGGTGATGGTCGGTTTGCTGCATTCACGCATGCCGCAGGCCGAGAAAAAAGCCGTGATGTCATTGTTTGTGCAGGGGCAGATGGGTGTCTTGGTCAGCACCACGGTGATCGAGGTCGGGGTGGATGTGCCCAACGCCTCGTTGATGGTGATCGAGCATGCCGAACGCTTTGGCCTGAGCCAGTTGCACCAGTTGCGGGGCCGGGTGGGGCGCGGTGCGGCCGCCTCGGCCTGTGTGTTGCTGTATTCGTTGGGCGAGCATGGGCGCTTGAGCGACACCGCGCGGGCGCGCCTCAAAGCCATGAGCGAGACCAACGACGGCTTTGAAATCGCTCGCCGCGACTTGGAGATCCGTGGGCCGGGCGAATTTTTAGGTGCGCGGCAATCGGGCGCGGCCATGCTGCGCTTTGCCGACCTGTCTATCGACACCGACTTGTTGGCCTGGGCGCGGGCCTTGGCGCCGCGAATGCTGGATGAACACCCGGAAATGGCGGCCAGCCATGTGGCCCGATGGTTGGGTGGAAAATCAGACTTTCTGAAAGCCTGAACCATGACCCTCACCGAGCTCAAGTACATCGTGGCTGTTGCCCGAGAAAAGCACTTTGGCCGCGCCGCCGAAGCCTGCTTTGTGTCGCAGCCCACGCTGTCGGTGGGCATCAAAAACCTGGAAGAAGAACTGCAGGTCAAGTTGTTTGAGCGCAGCGCCAACGAGGTCACGGTCACCCCCTTGGGCGAAGAAATCGTGCGTCAAGCGCAAAGCGTGTTGGAGCAAGCCGCCAGCATCAAAGAATTGGCCAAGCGCGGCAAAGACCCTCTCTCGGGTCCTTTGCGCTTGGGTGTCATCTACACCATCGCGCCGTATTTATTGCCCGAGTTGGTGCGACACAGCATCAACAAGACACCGCAAATGCCGCTCATGCTCCAAGAGCATTTCACCGTCAAGCTTTTGGAGATGTTGCGCACCGGCGAGATCGATTGCGCGATCTTGGCCGAGCCTTTTCCGGATGCGGGTTTGGCGTTGGCGCCGCTGTACGACGAACCCTTCATGGCGGCGGTGCCCAGCAACCACCCGCTGGCAAAGCAAGACAGCATCAGTGCCGCCGAGCTCAAAGCCGAGACCATGCTGCTGCTGGGCAATGGCCACTGTTTTCGCGACCATGTGCTCGAGGTCTGCCCCGAGTTCGCCAGGTTTTCCAGCGACGCCGAAGGCATCCGCAAAAGCTTTGAGGGCTCGTCGCTGGAGACCATCAAACACATGGTGGCCGCGGGCATGGGCGTGACCTTGGTGCCGCGCCTGGGTGTGCCCAAAGACGCCTTGCTGGCCACGGGTAAAAAGAAAAAATCCCTAGACACCTATGTCCGCTATTTGCCGGTGGTCGACGGCCATGACGCACCGCCGACGCGCCGTGTGGTGCTGGCTTGGCGGCGCAGCTTCACCCGCTATGAAGCCATCGCCGCCTTGCGCAACGCGATCGTGGCGAGTGAGCTGCCAGGCGTGCAACGTTTGACTTGAACTGTCTGCAGCCATGACCGAACCCAGCTCGGGCATCACGCCCCACCCCCGCCATGAAGCCCAACCCCGCCGTGCGTGGTCGCTCTACCTCGACCTGATCCGCTGGAACCGCCCCGCGGGTTGGCTGCTGCTGCTGTGGCCCACCTTGGGTGCGCTGTGGTTGGCCAGCGGCGGTTTCCCGGGCTGGCATTTGCTGTGTGTGTTTGTGCTGGGCACGGTGCTCATGCGCAGCGCGGGTTGTTGCGTCAACGACGTGGCCGACCGTGAATTTGACAAACACGTCGAGCGGACCGCCAAGCGGCCAGTGACCTCGGGTGCTTTGTCGGTCAAACAAGCCCTGGTGGCTGGCGCGGTGTTGGCGCTGTGTGCCTTTGGTTTGGTGCTGACCACCAACGCGGTCACCATCGTTTGGTCTTTCGTTGCGCTGGCCGTCACCTTGGCCTACCCCTATGCCAAGCGCTTCTTGGCGATGCCGCAAGCGGTCTTGGGCGTGGCCTTCAGCTTTGGCATTCCGATGGCGTTCGCTGCGGTCCATGGAGGACCCTTGACGCTCGAAGGGGTGTGGCAAGCGGTGCCGCCACTGGCATGGGGCTTGATGTTTTTCAATGCGTTTTGGGTGTTGGCTTACGACACCGAATACGCCATGGTGGACCGTGAAGACGATTTGCGCATCGGCATGAAAACCTCGGCGATCACCTTGGGCAAGCACGACGTGCTGGCGGTGATGGTGTTCTACGCGGTGTATTTGCTCGGTACGCTGTGGTTGCTGCACGACCAAGGTTTGGGCTGGCCGCAATGGTTTGCCATCGAGATCGCTGGCGTCCAAGCGCTGTGGCATTTCGGCATGATTTACAAGCGTGAACCTGCAGGGTGCTTCAAGGCGTTTCGCATGAACCATTGGTTGGGTGCCACCGTGTTTGCCGGCATCGCGCTGGGCCTGCAAATCCGTGCTTGAACGGCAGCGCACGCTTGAGCGGCAAACGCGCGTTTGACCAGGCTCAGCCGAGCTCGTCGCCTAGGGTTTTGGCCCGCTCGGCGGCTGCCAACATGGCTTTTTCCATCAGCGCGGCCACGCCATCGGTTTGCAGGCTGGTGATGGCGGCATGGGTGGTGCCGCCTTTGGAGGTCACCCGCTCGCGCAGCACCGCAGGCGATTCGCTGCTGGCGCGGGCCAACTCGGACGCCCCCACCAAGGTGCCCACGCTCAGTTGGTGGGCCTGCGCTGGCGACAAGCCCATGCGCACGCCAGCCGCCACCATCGCTTCGATCAGATAAAACACATAAGCTGGGCCCGAGCCAGACACCGCGGTCACCGCGTCGAGCAGCGTTTCATGGTCTACCCAAATCGATTCACCCACCGCCTGCATCAAGGCGCTGACGGCTTGTCTCTGCAGTGGCGTGACCGCGTCGCGGGCAAACAAACCGGTTTGGCCCAAACCGACCAAGGCGGGGGTGTTGGGCATCGCGCGCACCACGCGTTGGCTACCCAGCCACTGCGCCAGGCTGTCGCTGCGGATACCGGCGGCCACGCTCAGGTGCAGCGCGCTGGCAAACAGGGCTTGCAGCGGTTCGGCCACGGCCTTGAACAACTGCGGCTTGATCGCCCAGACCACGAGTTGTGCGCCTGCCAGGCTGTTGTCTGCAGTGGCCACGGCGTGCACGCCCAAGCTGTCGTGCAGGTGTTGGCGGGCGGTCTCAAGTGGCTCGACCACGTGGATGGACGCCGCAGAGACCCCTTGCTTGCGCAAGCCCGTGATCAAGGCGGTAGCCATGTTGCCCCCGCCAATGAAGACGATGGGCAGCAATGAAGTGGGGCTGGCGGTCATGGATACATCCTGTGCGTGGCTTGTGAATTCAGCCGCTGATTGTCATGCCAATTGCCAAGACCGTTCACTGGGCATTTGCCCTGCACCCATGGTGGGCTGCAGGTGCGGCAAGCGGGTCAGGCCGCCACGGTTTGGCGCACCGCTTTTTCCCAATGCGCCATCAGCGAGTGCGCTTGGTCGCGAGACATCTGTGGTTCAAAGCGCCGCTGCACCCGCCAGTGTTGCGCGAGCTCTTGTGGGTTTTGGTAGATGCCAGCACTCAAGCCCGCCAAATAAGCCGCGCCCAGCGCGGTGGTTTCAATCACTTGCGGGCGCAACACCGGGATGCCCAGCAAATCGGCTTGGAACTGCATCAGCAAATCGTTCACGCAAGCGCCGCCGTCGACCCGCAACTCGGTCACGGGTTGAGCCGCATCGCGGTTCATGGCTTGCAACAGCGCGGTGCTCTGAAACGCAATGCTTTCCAGGGCGGCGCGGGCGATGTGCGCCATGGTGGTGCCGCGCGACAAACCGACCATCGCACCCCGCGCATCGGCTTGCCAATAGGGGGCGCCCAAACCGGTGAAGGCGGGCACCAAGACCACACCACCCGAGTCGGGCACGCTTTCGGCCAGTGATTGCACGTCTGCGCTTTTGTCAAAAGCGCGCAGGCCATCGCGCAGCCACTGCACCACCGCGCCGCCAATGAACACGCTGCCTTCCAAAGCGAAAGCAGGCGTGGCGTCGGCTTGCGCCGCGCTGGTGGTGATCAAGCCGTTTTGGCTGGTTTGAAACTGACCGCCGGTGTGCATCAGCATGAAGCAGCCCGTGCCGTAGGTGTTTTTGGCTTGGCCCGCGCTGAAACACGCTTGCCCAAACAAAGCGCTTTGCTGGTCGCCTGCCACCCCGCCGATCGGCAGGGCCGCGCCCAGCCACTGCGCTTGGGTTTGGCCAAAGTCGCTGGCAGAGGGGTGCACCGTGGGCAACACCGAAGCGGGGATGTCAAACAACTCGAGCAGCTCGGGGTCCCATTGGTTGGAGTGGATGTTGAACAGCATGGTGCGTGCTGCGTTGCTGACATCGGTGGCATGCACCTGGCCGCCAGTCAGGTTCCACATCAGCCAACTGTCGACCGTGCCAAAGGCCAATTCACCCCGCTCAGCCATGTCGCGTGCGCCCGACACGTGGTTCAAGATCCACTGCAACTTGGTGGCCGAGAAATACGCGTCGATCAAGAGGCCGGTTGATTGCTGCACCATGGGGGCGGCCCCGGCTTCGCGCAAGCGCAGGCACTCGGGCTCGGCACGGCGGTCTTGCCAAACGATGGCGTTGTAAATGGCTTGGCCAGTGTCGCGCCGCCACATCACCGTGGTTTCTCGTTGGTTGGTGATGCCCAAGGAGGTGACTTGGGCGGCGCTGATGCCCGCTTGTTGCAAGGCTTGGCGGGCGGT
>CAMCES010000075.1 GCA_945873925.1 Bordetella parapertussis | reverse complement strand
ACAAAGGTGCTGCCCCAGACGACGATCGGGATGCTGAACAACAGGCCAAACACCACCAGTGCCAGCTTGTGGTCGCCGCCACCGGCCTCGGCCGCGGCGGCCACGCCGACCACGTTGTCCACACTCATGACCAGGTCGGCAATGATGATGGTTTTGACCGCGCCCCAGAGCTTGTCGCTGGCGTCAACTTCGTGGTCTTCGTCTTCTTCGGTGAGCAACTTGATGCCAATCCAAGCCAGCAACAAAGCGCCAACCAGCTTCAGATAAGGGATGCCCAACAAGGTCAGCGCAAAACCAATCAACACCACCCGGATCACGATGGCACCCATGGTCCCCAGCAAAATGCCGCGGCGGCGCTGCTGCTCGGGCAACCCGCGGCAGGCCAAAGCGATGACGATGGCGTTGTCACCGCCGAGCAAGATGTCGATCAGGATGATCTGGCCAACGGCCAACCAAAACGCGGGGTCTTGAAACAATTCCATTTAAAGCATGGCCTTGAGCAGCTTGCCCATTTCAGACGGGTTGCGGGTGATTTTGAAGCCACACTCTTCCATCACGGCCAGTTTGGCTTCTGCCGTGTCAGCCCCGCCGCTGATCAAGGCGCCTGCGTGGCCCATGCGTTTGCCTGCAGGGGCGGTCACGCCCGCGATGAAGCCGACGATGGGTTTCTTCATGTGGGCTTTGCACCAGCGTGCAGCTTCGGCTTCGTCGGGGCCGCCGATTTCGCCAATCATGATGACCGCGTCGGTGTCGGGGTCGTCGTTAAAAGCGCGCATCACGTCGATGTGTTTCAAACCGTTGATCGGGTCGCCACCGATGCCCACGGCGCTGGATTGGCCCAAACCGATTTCGGTCAACTGCGCCACGGCTTCATAGGTCAAGGTGCCAGAGCGTGACACCACACCGATGCGGCCTTTGCGGTGAATATGGCCAGGCATGATGCCAATCTTGATTTCGTCTGGGGTGATCAAACCAGGGCAGTTGGGGCCGAGCAGCAGGGTGCGCTTGCCGCCCGCGGCTTCCTTGGCCTTGATCTTGTTGCGCACATGCAGCATGTCGCGCACAGGGATGCCTTCGGTGATGCAAATCGCCAAGTCCAGGTCGGCTTCGACCGCTTCCCAAATCGCGTCTGCCGCGCCAGCAGGTGGCACATAGATCACCGAGACGGTGGCGCCTGTTTCGTGCGCGGCTTCTTTGACCGAGGCGTAGATCGGGATATTGAAAATCGATTCGCCGGCTTTCTTGGGGTTCACACCCGCCACAAAACAGTGTTTGCCGTTGGCGTATTCCTGGCATTTTTCCGTGTGGAACTGACCGGTTTTGCCGGTGATGCCTTGGGTGATGACCTTGGTGTCTTTATGGATGTAGATGGACATGATTCAAGCTTTCAATGCGGCTACAACGGCTTGCGCGGCTTCGGCCATGGTGTCGGGGCTGATGATGGGCAAGCCCGACTCGGCCAACATCTTCTTGCCCTGGTCTTCGTTGGTGCCCTTCATGCGCACCACCAAGGGGACGTTCAAGTTAACCGCTTTACAGGCGGTGATCACGCCGTGGGCGATCGTGTCGCACTTCATGATGCCGCCAAAGATGTTCACCAAAATCGCTTTGACTTTGGGGTTCTTCAACATGATCTTGAAAGCTTCAGTGACTTTCTCGGGGGTGGCGCCGCCGCCCACGTCGAGGAAGTTGGCGGGCTCTGCGCCAAACAGCTTGATCGTGTCCATGGTCGCCATGGCCAGGCCCGCGCCATTGACCAAGCAGCCGATGTTGCCGTCCAGGGAGATGTAGGCCAAATCAAACTTAGAGGCTTCGACCTCAGCCGGGTCTTCTTCGTCAAGGTCGCGAAATGCCAGGATCTCGGGGTGGCGGAACAAGGCGTTGCTGTCGAAATTGAACTTGGCGTCCAAGGCAATGATGTTGCCTTGGCTGTCGCGGTTGAGGGGGTTGATTTCCACCAAGGACGCGTCGGTGTCCATGTAGCACTGGTACAGCTTTTGGAACACATCCACGGCCTGGGCGGTGGAGTCAGCGGGCAGGCCAATCGCGTCGGCGATCTTCTTGGCTTGCGCTTGGCTCAAGCCGGTCATCGGGTCGATCAGCTCGGTGATGATTTTCTCGGGCGTGCTGTGGGCGACCTGCTCGATGTCCATGCCGCCTTCGCTGGAGGCGATGAACGCGATTTTTTGGCTGGCACGGTCGGTCACCAAGGACACGTAGTACTCTTGTTGGATGTCTGCACCGTCCTCTATGAACAAGCGACGCACTTTTTGGCCCTCAGGCCCGGTTTGGTGGGTTTTGAGCTGCATGCCCAAAATCTCGGTGGCCAAGCGTTTGACATCATCAATGCTTTTCGCCACTTTCACGCCACCACCTTTGCCGCGACCACCGGCATGGATTTGGGCTTTCACCACCCAGACCGGGCCGCCGAGTTTTTGAGCCGCCTCGACCGCCTCTTGTACCGTGAAGGCCGCGATGCCGCGTGGCACGGGCACGCCAAATTGACGCAAGATGGTCTTGCCTTGGTATTCGTGAATTTTCATGAAGACTCGCTTTCAATTCAGCGGCTTAGCGCCGCCTGGTCTTTGCCTCAAACCCTGTGCGGGCTAAACTGGCACGAAATGTATCATGGTGCACTGCATCAATAGACTTTGCTGATGCACACATGACAGCTGGCTTGCGCCGCTGCTTCAGGCCTGTTTTGATCGAAAGTACAGCAATGGCAACGGTTTTCATCGACGGCGAGGCCGGCACCACCGGGCTGCAAATCCGCGAGCGTTTGGCACGGATGCCGCACGTGGAGGTGGTCAGCATCGATCCGGCACTTCGCAAGGACCCGGGGGCCAAAAGCGCCTTGATGGCGGGTGTGGACCTGGTGATCCTGTGCTTGCATGATGACGCCGCGCGTGAATCGGTCGCCATGATCGACGCCATGCAGGGCCACCAGCCCCGCATCATCGACGCCTCGACCGCGCACCGCACCCAATCTGATTGGGTTTACGGTTTCCCGGAGTTGGCGGTGGGTCAAGCTGCGCTGCTGCGCCAAGCGCAGCGGGTCGCCAACCCGGGTTGTTACGCCACCGGGGCGATTGCCTTGATTCGCCCATTGATCGATGCCGGCTTGATCCCACGCGACTTCCCCTTGAGCCTGCCTTCGGTCAGCGGTTATTCGGGTGGTGGTCGCACCATGATCGAGGCTTACGAAGCTGGGCAAGCGCCTTTGTTTGAAGCCTATGCCCTGGGCTTGTCGCACAAACACATCCCGGAGATCATGCACTGCACCGGGTTGACCTGCCGCCCTTTGTTTGTGCCCAGTGTGGGCAACTTTGCACAAGGCATGATCGTGCAGATGCCCTTGCATCTGGCGGCCCTGCCTGGCCAACCGACTGCGGCTGATTTGCATGCCGCTTTGTCAGCGCACTACGCCCAAACCAATGACCCCGCCAATCCCTGTGTGAAGGTGTTGCCGCCCACCCCAGACTACAAGCTGGACGCAACCGCCTTGAAGGACACCAACTGGATGGAGCTGCGTGTGTTTGCCAACGAGGCCCATGGTCACGCGGTGTTGATGGCGCGCCTGGACAACCTAGGCAAAGGGGCGAGTGGCGCGGCGGTGCAGAACCTGCAGTTGATGCTCGGGGTCTGAGGCGGTGCGGCGCTGACTATTCTTCCTCGACGCCTGCCACCACCTGCTTGACCACATCGCTGGCGAAACCACGGGTGGCCAAGAACCGTGCCTGGCGGTTGCGGGTGGCGGCATCGACCGCGACATGACCGAATTTTTTCTGCCAAATCGCCCGGGCCCGGGCCAACTCGGTGACTTTGAGGCCTGCCATGGTTTGGGCCACCAACTCGGGCGAGACACCCTTGGCCTGCAGCTCTTGGCGCAAGCGCATGCCACCCCATTTGTCTGCCCGGCGGTTGACCAAGGTTTCGGCGACACGGGCGTCGTCGAGCAAACCCTTGGCCTCGAGCTGTGCCAAGGCTTGCTCGACCTCTTCAGGGCTGGCGTCTTCACGGGCGAGCTTGTCTTGCAAGGCCTGGCGCGAGTATTCGCGCTGGGCCAAGAGACTCACTGCGCGGGCTTTGACCGAGCTGGCTTTGCCCGGCAGTTTGTCTGAGGCGCTGGCAGCCGCTGGCGTTTTGGCGCGCAACAAATCTGCCAAACCAGGCGCATCGGCAGGGACATGCGCCCCGCCTTGGATGACTTTGAAGGGCCAACTCACCGTGGCGGGCCTCATTTGACGGCTTGCAACTTGACGTCTTCCAGCTCTTGCGCGAGCAGGGGAATGCCCAAGGACTCGCGCACCTTGTTTTCAATCTCGAAAGCGAGCTCGGGGTTCTCACGCAAAAACTCACGTGAGTTGTCGCGGCCTTGCCCGATTTTTTCGCCTTGGTAGGCGTACCAAGCGCCAGACTTGTCGACGATCTTGGCGATCACGCCCATGTCGATGATTTCCCCTTGGCGGCTGATGCCTTCGCCAAACAAGATGTCGAACTCGGCGGTCTTGAAAGGCGGTGCGACTTTGTTTTTGACCACCTTGACTTTGGTTTCGTTGCCAATGGCTTCTTCGCCTTTTTTGATGGTACCGGTGCGGCGAATGTCCAAACGCACAGAAGCATAGAACTTGAGCGCGTTGCCGCCAGTGGTGGTTTCAGGCGAGCCGAACATGACGCCGATCTTCATGCGGATTTGGTTGATGAAGATGACGGTGCAATTGGTTTTTTTGATGTGCGCGGTGAGTTTGCGCAGGGCTTGGCTCATGAGACGGGCTTGCAGGCCGGGCAGGGAGTCGCCCATTTCGCCTTCCAACTCAGCTTTGGGGGTGAGGGCGGCCACCGAGTCAATGACGATCAGGTCGACCGCGCCAGAGCGCACCAGGCTGTCGACGATTTCCAGGGCTTGCTCGCCGGTGTCGGGCTGGCTGATCAGCAGGTCTTGCAGGTTGACACCGAGCTTTTGGGCGTATTGCACGTCCAGCGCGTGTTCGGCGTCCACAAACGCGCAGGTACCGGCTTGCTTTTGCATTTCGGCGATGACTTGCAAGGTGAGGGTGGTTTTGCCGGAAGACTCCGGGCCGTAGATTTCGATGACGCGTCCGCGTGGCAAGCCGCCCACACCCAAAGCCACGTCCAAACCGAGCGAGCCGGTAGACACCACCTGGATGTCCTCGATGGCCTCGCCCTCGCCCAGACGCATGATGGTGCCTTTGCCAAACTGTTTTTCAATTTGGGCCAATGCGGCTTGCAAGGCCTTGGCTTTTTCGCCGGCGGCGGCGATGCTTTTGACGTTGTCCATGAAAATCTCCTTGTGGGTCAATGGGTTGTGGTATTCATTCCAAGCTGTTGCTAAGCACAGGCTGGATGCTTGAACAGTACTTTAACCCAGATTATAAATCTGTAAACCCTTTTTTTGGTCAGTTTGCCTTACGATATACACATGTCCTTCAACCTCCTCCCCTCGGCGCATGACTGGCGTCAAGCCCACCTCGGGCGGCTGCTGGGCCACGCGATGCGCCGCTTTGACGACCGGGTGTTGCAGTTGATGGCGCAACACATCGAGGTGCCACTGGCGCTGGCGAATTTGGCCGCGCGCGACAAGGTGAGCGCGGCGCACGTGCACATCACCCGGCACCTGCCGTTGGAGGGCGCACGCCTGAACGACCTGGCGCTGATGGCGGGCATGAGCAAACAGGCGATGGGCGACCTGGTCACGCAGTGCGAGGCCTGGGGCTTGGTGGCGCGCGGGCCGGATGGGCGAGACAGCCGTGCCAAGCGCATCGTGTTCACCGACACTGGCTTGGCCTGGCTGCGCGCTTTCGAGCAAGCGGTGGCCCAGGCCGAAGAGGAATTTGTTCAGGCCGTGGGCAAGGATGTGGCCACCGTGGTCAGCCTGGGCCTGGAAGCCTATGCCAATGGCTATCGTTAACCCCATGTCCAAACAGATAAAGGGGAAATCAGCATACCCTCACCCTAGAATGAATTGATCGGTTTTTTCGCTGAGGAGAGAATGCATGCGCATACTGATTGCTGAAGACGACCAGGTCTTGGCCGATGGCTTGTTGCGCACCCTGCGCGCATCTGGCGCAGCCGTGGACCATGTCGCCAGCGGCAACGAGGCCGATGCCGCCCTCATGACATCCAACGGGTTCGATTTGTTCATTCTTGATTTGGGTCTGCCAAAAATGCATGGCCTCGAAGTCCTCAAGCGCCTGCGCTCACGGGGCAGCAGCATGCCCGTGCTGATCCTGACCGCTGCCGACAGTGTGGACGAGCGGGTCAAGGGCCTGGACTTCGGCGCTGACGACTACATGGCCAAGCCGTTTTCCTTGCAAGAACTCGAAGCCCGGGTGCGTGCGCTCACCCGCCGTGGCATGGGCA
>CAMCES010000074.1:0-6430 GCA_945873925.1 Bordetella parapertussis | reverse complement strand
TGAACAAGCTTGAAAGCTGATCAGTTCTTGCGGGCACCAACCACTTCGATTTCCACGCGGCGGTTTTTAGCGCGACCTTCTTTGGTCTTGTTGTCAGCCACGGGCTGCTTCTCGCCTTTGCCTTCGGTGTAGATGCGGGTTTTGTCCACACCTTTGCTGACCAAGTACGCTTTGACCGCTTGTGAACGGCGCATCGAGAGTTTTTGGTTGAAGGCATCTGAACCAACAGCGTCTGTGTGTCCGACAGCGATGATGACTTCAAGGTTGATCGCTTGGATTTTGTCAACCAGGTCGTTCAACTTGGCCTTGCCTTCTGGTTTCAACACAGATTTATTGAAATCAAAGAAAGTGTCGGCAGCATAGGTCATTTTGGAAGACGTGGCCACAGGCGCGGGCGCGGGCGCGGGCGCTGGCGCGGGCGCTGGTGCGGGGGGGGGTGCTTCAGCCTTGGGAGCGGGAGCAGGAGCAGGAGCGGGTGCTGGCGCAGGTGCTGGCGCAGCTTTGGGCTCTTCGACAATAGCGCCATCACAGCCTGGCGCGGCCGTGGCTGGGGTCCAAGAACTGTTGCGCCAGCATTCGCCGTAGCTGTTTTTCCAGACTTCACCGGCGGTTGAAACCCAGTTATTGATTTCAGCGGCGTTGCTGATGGTGGCCAAGCCCATGAAAGACAGGGCCACAGTGAGATTTTTGATGTATTTCATGAAATTCCTTCTTTGAAAACGGCACCGCTTTTCAATTCGGTTTGGAACTGGTCAGGGGTGGGTATTACCCTACTACCTTCTCATTATGGCACATGGATTTGACAAGCATCTGGCTTGGTCTTGCCCCTAAAATCAACGGTTTACCTGTCCTGAATGGACCGTCTCCATGACCCAGTTCGCCAAAGAAACCCTCCCCACGAGTTTAGAGGAGGAGATGCGCCGCAGCTACCTCGATTACGCCATGAGCGTCATCGTCGGTCGCGCCCTCCCCGACGCTCGGGATGGCTTGAAGCCGGTGCACCGCCGCGTGTTGTTCGCGATGCACGAGCTCAACAACGACTGGAACCGCCCCTATAAAAAATCCGCCCGCATCGTCGGTGACGTGATCGGTAAATACCATCCCCATGGCGACAGCGCGGTGTACGACACGATTGTTCGCATGGCGCAAGACTTCTCCTTGCGCCACATGCTGGTCGACGGCCAGGGCAACTTCGGCTCGGTCGACGGCGACAACGCCGCGGCGATGCGCTACACCGAAATCCGTTTGTCCAAAATCGCCCACGAACTGTTGGACGACCTGGACAAGGAGACCGTCAATTTCGGCCCCAACTACGACGGCAGCGAAAAAGAGCCGTTGGTCTTGCCAGCCAAATTTCCCAATTTGCTGGTCAATGGCTCGGCCGGTATCGCGGTCGGCATGGCCACCAACATCCCGCCGCACAACCTCAACGAGGTGGTGGACGCGTGTTTGCACATGCTGCGCCACCCGGACGCGTCCATTGACGACCTGATGGACATCGTGCCAGCGCCCGACTTCCCCACCGCCGGCATCATTTACGGCATCAGTGGCGTCAAAGAGGGCTACCGCACCGGCCGGGGCCGGGTGGTGATGCGAGCCAAGTGCCACTTTGAAGACATCGACAAGGGCCAGCGCCAAGCCATCATCGTCGACGAGCTGCCCTACCAGGTCAACAAAAAGACCTTGCAAGAGCGCATGGCCGAGTTGGTGCACGAGAAAAAGATCGAAGACATCAGCCACATCCAGGACGAATCCGACAAGTCTGGCATGCGCTTGGTGATCGAGCTCAAGCGCGGCGCGGTGCCTGAAGTGGTGTTGAACAACCTCTACAAGCAAACCCAGCTGCAGGACACCTTTGGCATGAACATGGTGGCGTTGATCGACGGCCAGCCGCGTTTGTGCAACCTCAAAGACCTGATCGTGGTGTTCCTCGAGCACCGTCGCGAAGTCGTTACCCGCCGCACCATCTTCAACCTGCGCAAAGCCCGCGAACGCGGCCATGTGCTCGAAGGTTTGGCCGTGGCCCTGGCCAACATCGACGACTTCATCGCCATCATCCGCAACGCGCCCACCCCGCCCGTGGCCAAAGCCGAGTTGATGAGCAAGCCCTGGGACAGCCAGTTGGTGCGAACCATGCTGACCCGCGCCAAGGCCGATGGCGGCGTGATCAATGCCGACGACTACCGCCCAGACGGCTTGGAAAAACAATACGGCATGGGCAGCGACGGTCTGTACCGCCTGAGCGACACCCAAGCGCACGAGATTTTGCAAATGCGCTTGCAGCGCTTGACCGGCCTCGAGCAAGACAAGATCGTCAACGAGTACAAGGAAGTCATGGCCGAAATCGACGACTTGCTCGACATCCTGGCCCGTCCCGAGCGTGTCTCCACCATCATTGGCGACGAATTGGCCGCGATCCGCCAAGAGTTTGGCCAAAGCAAAATCGGTGCGCGGCGCAGCCATATCGAGCACAACGCCCAGGACCTGGCCACCGAAGACCTGATCACCCCAACCGACATGGTGGTGACCCTGAGCCACAGCGGGTACATCAAGAGCCAGCCTTTGAGCGAATACCGCGCCCAAAAGCGCGGCGGTCGCGGTAAGCAAGCCACTGCCACCAAAGAAGACGATTGGATCGAGCAGCTGTTCATTGGCAACACCCACGACTTCATTCTGTGCTTCTCCAACCGTGGCCGCTTGTATTGGCTCAAGGTATGGGAAGTGCCCGAGGGTTCACGCGGCTCGCGCGGCAGGCCCATCGTCAACATGTTCCCGCTGCAAGAGGGCGAAAAAATCAACGTGGTGCTGCCCCTCACGGGCACTGCCCGCACCTTCCCAGCTGACCAGTTTGTGTTCATGGCGACCTCGATGGGCACGGTCAAAAAGACCTCGCTCGACGAGTTCAACAACCCCCGCAAGGGCGGCATCATCGCGGTCAATTTGGACGACAACGACTTCCTGATCGGTGCCGCACTCACCGACGGCAAGCACGATGTGATGCTGTTCAGCGACAGCGGCAAAGCCGTGCGCTTTGACGAAAACGATGTGCGCCCCTTGGGGCGCAGCGCCCGTGGCGTGCGCGGCATGATGATCGAAGACAACCAGAGCGTGATCGCCATGCTGGTGGCAGCGCAAGACCTGCCCGCCCTGCCCGACGGCACAACCAGCGCTGACATGATCCGCACCAGCGTGCTGACCGCCACCGAAAACGGCTATGGCAAACGCACACCGATCGACGAGTACACCCGCCACGGACGCGGCACCAAGGGCATGATCGCGATCCAACAGTCCGAGCGCAATGGCAAAGTCGTGGCCGCCACCTTGGTCCATGCGGATGACGACATCATGCTGATCACCGACCGTGGGGTTTTGGTGCGCACCCGGGTGAGCGAGATCCGCGAGATGGGCCGCGCCACCCAAGGCGTGACCTTGATCGGTTTGGACGAAGGCGCGAAGTTGAGCGGCATGCAGCGCATCGTGGAAAACGACGCCCAAGCCAGCGCGGAAGACGACAATGACAACGGCGCCAGCGACGCTGCACCCGAAGACGCCACATGAGCGACAGCGCCCATCCTGCCCGAAGCCTGGCCGATTTGCGCTTGCAGATCGACCAACTCGACGGGCATCTGTTGGCCATGCTCAACCAACGGGCACATTTGGCAGAAGCGGTGGGCGAGATCAAGCGTGTAGAAGGCTCGCCGTTTTTCCGGCCTGACCGTGTGGCGCAGGTGCTGGAGAAAATCCAATCGAGCAACCCCGGCCCGCTCAAAAACCAACACGTCGCCGCGATTTGGCGCGAAATCATGTCCGCCTGCCTGGCCCTGGAAGCGCCCCAGCGCGTCGCGGTCTTGGGGCCGGTAGGCACGTTTTGCGAGCAAGCCGCGATCGCCTTTTTTGGCTCGGCAGCCGAGTGGATCTATTGCAACAACTTTGACGAGGTGTTTCACGCCACTTCAGCGGGTACCGCGCAGTTTGGCGTGGTCGGTGTCGAAAACTCCAGCGAAGGCGCGGTCGCGCGGTCACTCGATTTGTTCTTGCGCACCCCGGTGCATGTGATCGGTGAGGTCAGCCTGTTGGTGCGCCACAACCTGTTGCGTCTATCGCCCTCACAAGAAGGCATTGAGGTGGTCTTGGCCCACCCCCAGGCGCTGGGGCAATGCCAAGAATGGCTGACCAAGCACTTGCCGCATGCCGAGCGACGCGCCGTCTCGAGTAACGCCGAAGGCGCACGCTTGGCCGCCACCAACCCAGCCTGGGCCGGTTTGGCCAGCGAACGCGCAGGCGCTGAATTTGGCTTGCACCTGGTGGCCCACGCGATCCAAGACGAGGCCAACAACCGCACCCGCTTTGCCATCATCAGCCTGCCGCAAACCATGGAAACGCCGCCCGCCTCGGGCAAAGACTGCACCTCCTTGGTGGTGTCGGTCAGCAACAAGCCCGGCGCGGTCCACGACCTGTTGATGCCCCTGAAAACCCATGGCGTGTCCATGACCCGCTTCGAGTCGCGTCCGGCCAAATCGGGTCAGTGGGAGTATTACTTCTACATCGACCTCGACGGCCACATCAGCCAACCACATGTGGCCAAGGCGCTGCAAGAGCTGCAAAGCCTGTGCGCGTTTTACAAAGTGATTGGCTCCTACCCGGTCAGCGCATGAAGTTCCAGCAACTCGGCTTGGTGGGCTGCGGCCTCATGGGCTCATCTTTCGCGCTGGCCCTCCAACAGCAGGGCTTGGTCGAGCGTGTGGTCGGCTTCAGCCCCTCCGAGGGCACCCGCCAAAAAGCTTTACAACGCGGCGTCATTCACCAGGCCGTCAAAAGCGCCGCTGAAGCGGTACAAGGCGCGGACCTGGTGTTGATCGCCGTGCCGGTCAGCCACACCGCCGCTTGTTTGGCCGACATCGCCCCGCACCTGAGCCCCCACTGTTTGGTGATGGACGTGGGTTCCACCAAAACCGATGTGGTGGCTGCGGCCCGCGCCGCCATGGGCGACAAACTGGCCTGCTTTTTACCGGCCCACCCGATCGCGGGCAAAGCGCAAGCAGGCGTGGACCATGCCGACGCCTCGCTCTACCAAGACCGGGCCCTGATCCTGACACCCTTGGCCCACAACACGCCAGCGCAAATCGCCACCGCCAGGTCGTTGTGGCAAGCCCTGGGCAGCCGGGTGCACAGCATGACGCCCGAGGCGCACGACCAAACTTTTGCCGCCGTGAGCCATGTGCCGCATTTGTTGGCGTTTGCGCAGGTGAATGGCCTGTTGCAGCAGCCCGAATCGGCAGCATTTTTGAAGCTGGCAGGCCCGGGTTTCAGAGATTTTTCGCGCATTGCCGCTGGCGACCCGGCCATTTGGCGCGACATTTTTTTGGCCAATGCCCAACAGGTGTTGACCCAAACCACCCATTTCCGCATCGCCTTGGAGCAACTCGAAGCCGCCATCACACAAAACGACCCCGCGCAGTTGCAAGCGCTGATTGCCCAAGCCAGCCAAGCCCGCAGCAGCTGGCAATTGGGCGAAGCCGGTTTCCGAACCGACCAAAACCAGCGCTTGCCCTCGGCTGACGAGAGCCAAGAAGACTGAGATGTTCAGCGCCGCCTTCCTCGACATTCCCGCCCTGGCCAGCGCCCAAGGCACGGTCACCCTGCCCGGCTCTAAAAGCATTTCCAACCGGGTCTTGCTGCTGGCCGCCTTGTGCCATGGCAGCACCACCTTGCACGACCTGCTGGATTCGGATGACACCCGGGTCATGCTGGCGGCTTTGCGCCAAATGGGCTGCACGGTCGAGGTGGACGGCAGCATGGTGCGCATCACCGGCTTGAACGGCCAAGCGCCAGCCCAAACCTTGGATTTGTTCATGGGCAACGCGGGCACGGCCATGCGCCCGCTCACTGCCGCCTTGGCTTTGATGGGCGCGAACGCCAAGCTGCACGGCGTGCCGCGCATGCACGAGCGGCCCATCGCAGACCTGGTGGACGCCTTGCGCCAGCTGGGTTGCCAGATCGACTACACCGGCCAAGACGGCTTTCCGCCGCTGCACCTGCAAGGCCACAACGGCTTGCAACTGGACCAGCCTATTCAGGTCCGCGGCGACGTCTCCAGCCAGTTCCTGACTGCCTTGCTGTTGGCGCTGCCGCTGGTGGCCAAACAAGACACCGTCATCGAGGTGGTGGGCGAGCTCATTTCCAAGCCCTACATCGAGATCACCCTCAAGCTGTTGCAGCGCTTTGGCGTGCGGGTCCAGCGCGACGGCTGGCAGCGTTTCACCATCCCTGCTGGCAGCCGTTACACCTCGCCGGGTGAATTGCCGGTGGAGGCCGACGCGTCATCAGCCAGCTATTTCATTGCTTTGGGTGCCATCGCCTCTGAACAAGGCGTGCGGATTCAAGGCGTCGGCGCAGACTCGATCCAAGGCGATATCCGCTTCATGGAGGC
>CAMCES010000073.1 GCA_945873925.1 Bordetella parapertussis | reverse complement strand
GCATCCTCGCCCGAATACACCACGGCGCGGCCGTCCTTGGTTTGACCAACCCATGCGCCTTCATGCGCGGCCCGACCCAAAGCCGTGCGCTTGATCGGGGTGCTGCTCGGGTCCATCGGATCGACCTCGACCACCCAGCCAAATCGGTTGGGCTCGTTCGGGTGCAGTTGGGCGTTGAAACGCGGGTCGTGTGCTTCCCACTGGCTGTGGCTTTTGGCGCGCAGGCCCCAGCGTTTGTGATGGGCTGAGGGCTGGTCACCTGCCGCGAAATAAAAGGCCCAATTCTCCTCCCCGGATAAAAACGTGCCCCACGGGGTCATGCTGCCGGCGCAGTTGTTGAGCGTGCCCAACACACGCTGGCCCTCGGGGTCGGCTGCGGTGCGCATCAAGGCGTGGCCTGCGGCGGGGCCACCCACCGAAAACGGCGAGCTGGCGGTGAGGCGCCGGGCATAGCGAGATGGGTGCACCATGTCCCAGCCCTTGGGTCCGAGTTTGACTTCGACAACCGAGATGCCATGGGCGTTTTGCGCTTTCTTGACCTTGCTGGCCGTCATCGGCTCAAAACCATCGGGGAACAACAAACCTTCGTCAATGTACTCGTGGTTGATGGCCAGCAAGCCGTGGGTGGAACTGCCGCTCAAGGGGTAGAACACCAAACCGTCGTGGTGCATGCCGATTTGCACCGCTTGGTCTTCGGCGCTGTTGCCAGCGTCCGGGCGGTAGGCCGGCATGTGCCCTTCGATGCCCACCGGCTCGCCCCAAGGTGCGAGCACCTTGGCCACATAGTCGGCCGGCAGCCCAATGAAGTCGCCCGTACCCGGCGCAATGGCTTGGAAGCCGATCTTGCTGCTGGCAGCCGCTGCGCTGCTCAGGGGCGACAGGCTGGCGAGCAAGCCAAGCCATGCAGCAGCTTGCAGGCTTTGCCGCTTGGCCGGGTCGGACACTTGGTGGATGCTGGGGTTGCTGGAGGGGTTGCTGTCCTCCATTTGGGCAAAATCTTTGGCCATGGCTGTTCCATTTCGATCAAACGGAGATTTTGGCGTTTTTCAATGACCTTGTGGTGTCTGCTCCATACCCGTCGGCTGTCAGCAAAGAAAAACCCCTGCGCTTTCGCGCAGGGGTTGCTGTTTGACCAAGCCTGGACCAAGGCCCGCACCCGCACTGGCTGTAGACTCTAGCTGCCGTTGAGGGTGACGAGGCGAATGACCACGACCAAGGTGGTGATCATCAGGCTGAATGCGACGATGCCGCCAAGGTAGACCTTGGCCATTTTTTGCTTGGTTTGCAATGCAAGACTGTCTTTCATGGTCTACCTTTCCTGACTGGCGTGTGCGTAAACATAAATTGACAGTCAGTCTAGCAGATGCCTCCAGGCTTGTCACACAAGGGTTTACACGGATGGCTGGCCTGGCGCTTGGCGATTCAAAGGCTCACAAAGACTCCAAAAAGGCCAGCAAGTCGCTGCGCTCTGTTTTGGGCAGGGCGACAAATTTATCCCTGGCTGGCTTGGCTTCACCGCCATGCCAAACAATCGCCTCTTGCAGGCTGCGGGCGCGCCCGTCGTGCAAAAACGAGGTGCTGGCGTTGACCTGCTTGGACAAGCCAATACCCCACAGAGGAGCGGTTCGCCAGTCAGAGCCGCCGGCCTTGAAGTCGGGGCGACCATCGGCCAGGTCGGGGCCCATGTCATGCAGCAACAGGTCGGTGAACGGACGGATCTTGCGGTTGGCCAACTGCGGCAGGGCTTCAAATTTGCTTGTTTTCAGTTCGGGCACGTGGCAGGCCGCACAACCACTGTCGGTGAACAACTGCTCACCTCGCATGACCGCGGGTTTGTCGCGGTGGCGTTGCGCCGGCGCCTCCAAGGACAGCGCCCACAAGGTGATCGCGTCAAGCAGTTCGGGGCGCAATTCGGGCTTGTCATGGCGGATGGCTTTCAAGCACTCTTTTTGAACCGCGGTGCAGTTGGTTTCCGGGTACAGCGCCGAGTTGATGCCAATGTCGCTGCTGAAGGCGGCTGCGATTTGTTGGCGCACGCTGGGTTGGTTGGCCTTCCAGCCAAAGCGCCCCAGGGCGGTTTGCTGACCGATGTCGTCACGCACATGGTTGGGTCGCCCATTCAAACCCATGGCCTTTTGCGCCTGCGCCAGCTTCAAGATGTCTTTCTCGCTGACCGCTTCGAGCAGGCCCACACCCATCATGGCTTGCGAATTGCGTAACGACAACATGGCACCCTCGGCCAATGGGCCGAAGTTCATTTTTTCCAGGCGCACCTTGGGTTGACGCAAAGTCATTTGCTCGCCATCCGGGAAGGTGAATGCATGGCTTACCCAATCGATGTAGATTTCCGCCTCGCCAGGGCGGACGCTGGGGTCGGTACGGGTGACGATGTCAAACATCTGAATATCGGTGCCGTAGTGCGGCTCCGGCTTGGGGCCGCCATGGGGGTCTTCGCCAGGCACGGAAGCCCGCAACACGTGTTGCACCGCCAAACTGCCGCTGGCATCGATGGCCCGACCCCGGCCGGCATTGACATGGCAAGCCGCGCAGTTGGCGGCCATGAACAGGGGGCCCAGGCCCCACTCGCCGCCTGACGGCCCAGGCAAAGACAAGTCCCACACCAAGGGAATGGTCGGGTTATTGACCGCGATCCAAAAATTGTTGAATACCTTTTCACCTTTTTGAAACTGCTTGAGCTGCTTGGGGGTCAATCCGGCGATGGGTTGCTTGTAGACATCTTGAGGCAAAACCACCTTGGTGGCTTTCGCGGTTTGTGGAGTCACCATGGCGGGGCCCAAGGCCAAGGAAACGGCCAAAACACAAGTTAAGATTTTTTTCACAGCAGTTCTCCATGGATGGCCGGCAATGGCAGCCCTCGCATGTATTTTGACAGCCTATGCCCGCTGCTGACTTGACCAAGCTCAAATGCCCTGCTGCTGCCAACAAGGCGGCTCAGTGGTTGATCAACCGGGCGGGCAATCGCAGTATCAGCAAAGCCCCCAGGGCCGCCAATCCGCTGAACATGACCAGGCTGTTTTGCGGGTTGCCTGTCAGGTCTGCGATCCAGCCTACCGCTGCAGTACTGACAAAGCCAGCGAGATTGCCCAGTGAGTTGATCAGGGCAAAACCGGCAGCGGCTGCAGCGCCGCTTAGGAAAGCCGGCGGTACGCTCCAAAAGGCGGCCTGCGAGGCCGACGCACTGGCAGCGGCCAAGGTCAGAGCGCACATGGTCACGAACAGGCTGTCAAAGTGCATGCCGCTCAGGGCCAAGCCGACGGCGGTCAAAAAGCCAGGTACCGCGGTGTGCCAACGGCGCTCACCGCGTCGGTCTGCACTGGTATTGCAAAGGTACATGGCGGCGATGGCCACCAAATAAGGCACCGCGGTCAGCATGCCAATGCGCATCACGTCGGTCTCGCCGTGTTGCTTGATCAGGGTGGGCATCCAAAAAATAGACACGTAAATCGAGCTGGCGATGCAAAAGTAGGCCAGGCTCAGCTGCCACACCAAGGGGCTGGTGAAAGCACTTTTGACGCTGGTGTGGGCTTGCTTGAGTGCGCCTTCACGGGCCAAGTCGTCATTGATGATTTGCTTTTCAGCCGGGTTCAGCCATGGCGCTTGGCTGGGGTTGTCGACCAAATACCGCAACACCACCCAGCCCAGCAGCAAGGAGGGCGTGGTTTCAATCAGGAACAACCATTGCCAACCGCGCAAGCCGCCCATATCGGCAAAACTCACCATGATCCAACCTGACAGGGGGCCGCCCATGATGCTCGACAAAGGCAGCGCTGACAAGAGCAAAGCGATGATGCGCCCGCGCCAAGCAGCGGGAAACCAACAGGCCAAGAAATAAAACGCGCCAGGGATGAAGCCGGCCTCGGCCACCCCCAACAAAAACCGCAGGATATAGAACTGTGTGGCGGTTTGCACGAAAGCCATGGCCCCACCAATCACACCCCAAGTGATCATGATGCGAGCAATCCACACCCGCGCACCCAGCTTGTGCAGATAAATATTGCTGGGCACCTCGAACAAGACATAGCCTAAAAAGAAAATACCCGCACCTATTCCATAGACCGTGTTGCTGAAGGACAAATCCTCCATCATTTGCAACTTGGCAAAACCAACGTTCACCCGGTCCAGATACGCGGCAACCAAGCACAGGCAGAGCAAGGGTAGCAAGCGCCATGCGGCTTTGCGGTAAACGGCGTCCCGCTCTGACTTGGAAACAGGGGAGTTGGCATGGTCAACCATTCGAGGCTCCTGAAAATGCGCTGGCAGATACAGTCATAACAAAACAAAGTCGGCCCGGTATTTCACACAGGGCCGACTCGGCTCGACAGGTCGAACGTGTTAATTAGACAGTTTGAAAACCATCAAAGTACCGCCTTGTGGCACGTTTGTCTTGGTGTTGTTGAGTGCATTGATACCTGACTGCATGCGCTCGGCATCAATACCCCAACCGGCTTGCACCGCGATGTACTGCTCACCGTTGACCTCATACGATGAAGGTACAGCCGTCACGCCAGAAGGCATTTTGTATTTCCAAACAACCTTGCCGTTGGTGGCATTGAAGGCGCGGAATTCACGGTCGTTGGTGCCACCTGCGAACAGCAGGTTGCCGCCAGTGGTCAAGAGCGGCGCCCAAATCGCACGGTCGTATTTGTAGGACCAGGCCATTTTTCCTGTTTCCAGGTTCCAGGCTTGGAGCTCACCAATGCTGTCGGGTTTTTTGCCCCCTTGGTAGCGCAAGCTGCCCAGAACGCCGTCGATCGGGTAACCAATGTACAGGTCGCCTTTTTTATAGGCAGTTGGTTCGGCGGCTGGCAACTCAGAACACAGGTTGTTGTTGGCAGGAATGTAGAACAGCTTGGTTTTAGGGCTCCATGCTTCTGGAGGCCAGTCTTTGCCACCCCACAAAGAGGGGCAGAATGTCACGGCTTTGCCCATGCCAGGCTTTTTGCTGTCGATGTAGGTGGGCCGGCCTGTCTTTTTGTCGAGGCTTTTGAACACATCGTTGTAGACATAGGGAAGAGCATTCACATAATCGATTTTGCCGCTGGCCTGACGCTCGAGCATCCAAAGGTAGCCGTTGCGACCGGCGTGAACAGCGCCCTTGACTTTGCGACCGTTGATTTCGGTGTCGATCAGCAGAGGTGCGCTGACCTCATCCCAGTCCCAAGCGTCGTTTTGGTGGTACTGATGGTGACCCTTGATTTTGCCGGTGTCCAAATCCAAGGCAACGACTGAGGTGCTGTAGAGGTTGTCGCCTTGACGGCCTTCGGTGGGCCAAGGTGCCGGGTTGCCCGTGCCCCAATAAGCAATATTGGTAGCGGGGTCATAAGTGCCGGTAATCCAGACGCTGGCGCCGCCATTTTTGTAGGTGTCGCCGGGCCATGTGTCGCCGCCGGGTTCACCCGGCGCGGGCGTCATGAACGTACGCCAGGCTTCCTTGCCTGAATTGGCATCAAAGGCAGCTACATAACCGCGCACACCGGTTTCGCCTCCCGAGGAACCGACCAAAATCTTGCCCTTGGCTGCCAATGGCGCCAAAGTGATGTAGTGCAAGGCTTTCACATCGCCTACTGTGGTGTCCCAAATCACCTTGCCGGTTTTAGCGTCCAGCGCAATCAGGTGCGCGTCCACGGTGGCCACATACACTTTGTCGCCATAGAGCGCCACACCCCGGTTGGTGTTGTGCAGCATGAGCAAGTCGGCGGGGATTTCTTTTTTGTATCGCCACAGTTCCTCACCTGTGATGGCGTTGATCGCGATCACCTGTCCATTGGGCGTGGTGATGTACATGTAGCCGTTGTTGACCATCGGTGGGGCTTGGTGGCCCTCGGTCACGCCTGTCGAGAAAGACCATGCCAGTTCCAGCTTTTTCACATTGCCGGTGTTGATTTTTTCCAGCGGGCTGTAGCCCCAGCCCTGGTAGTTACCGCGGTACATCAGCCAGTTTGAGGGTTCAGGGTTGATCAAACGCGCGTCCGTGACCGGTGCGTAGCTGCCTAGTTTGGTATCTGCATGGGCCATGATGGCACATGCACCGATTGCTGCGATGGACAGCTTCTTCAACAAATGACTCATAGTTTTTTCTCCTGAGGTGAGTCTGGAAATAACCAAGGTTAGGAACCTTGGTTGGCGGGGGAACTCGAAACAATTGCTAAAAACTCGCCTTCGAGCTTCAAGCTGACGCTGGGCAGCGGCCTGGAAGCGGGGCCATAGACCACTTTGGCACCATCGAACAAATCAAACTTAGACGCATGGCAAAAACACACCAGCACTTTTTCTTTGGCCAGCCAGGTTTTGACATCACATGCCTGGTGGGTGCACAGGGCTGAATAGGCCAGCACACCACCGGCTGATCGGGCCCTGGTGTCCGGTGTCATTTGGTCCTCTGGCAAACGGGTCAACACCAATTTGTTTGAACGAGACTGGTTTTTGGGGGCGCCGGTTTTGGTGTCGAACGGATATACCAGCAAGGGTTTGCTCACAGCCAAATC
>CAMCES010000072.1 GCA_945873925.1 Bordetella parapertussis | reverse complement strand
ATGGGTGTCAAAGCGCTGGTTTTGGGCGGCCAGCCAGGCTTGATGGTCTTGCTCAAACTGGGCTTTTCTCTGCGCCACGGACGCGGTTTGACTGGCCGACTGCAAAGCCTCGCAGTGCTTGGCTGACAAAATCACCGAGTCGATGCGGCCATCTTTTTCAATGAAGACCGGCCCTTCCTTGGCCTGGGCGCAGACCGCGCCGAAGCGGTTTTTGGCTTGTGTGCAGTGAAGTGCATGGATGGCTCCTGTTGCTTGATGGCTATATTAGCTAACGCTTAGGTGAGTGTCATGAAGTTTTCTTGGATGCATCCTCTAAGATCAAGCATCCACACACTATATATAGAGCACCCCATGGCACAACCCGATTGCCAAGAGACCGACAGCAGCCTCAAGGGCGTTCGCATCCTGAGCGTGGCGCTGAACCTGCCCGGGCCCGCCGCCCTGATGCGCTTAGCCGCCATGGGCGCCAAGTGCAGCAAACTCGAACCGCTGCAGCCCGCCGGTGCGCCCAAAGGCGCGTCCTCGGACCCCATGGGTTTGTACGCCCCCCACGCTTATGCCCAACTTCACACGGGTGTGAAAGTGGTGCAAGCCGACCTGAAAACCGCCAAAGGCCAAGCCCAACTGCACAAGCTCTTGGCCAAGACTGACGTGCTGCTGACCTCGTTTCGCCCTTCGGCCTTGAAGAAACTGGGCATGTCCTGGGCCGACTTGCACGCCCAGTTCCCTGCCCTGAACATGGTCAGCATTGTGGGTTCGCCCGGCGCGGGTGCGGAAATTCCCGGCCACGACCTGACCTATTTGGCAGCCAACGGTTTGGTGACTGGCCTGGCCCTGCCCGCCACATTGTTTGCCGACATGGCCGGGTCCATCCAGGCCAGCGAAGCCGTGCTGAAAACCTTGTGGCAACGGGCCAAACCGGGCCGCGGCCACGGCCAAGGCGTGTTTCACGAGGTGGCGCTGGAAGACGCGGCGGGCTACTTGGCCCTGCCCCGGCACTGGGGCCTGACCGCGCCCAAGGGCTCGGTGGGCGGCGCCCATGCGGGCTATCAGGTGTACGCCTGCGCCAATGGGCGTGTGGCCGTGGCCGCCTTGGAGCCGCACTTCGCGGCCAAGCTTTTGCACATCGCTGGTCTTGAAAAACAAAAAAATATAATAAAATCAGCAACTTACGTAAAACGCGATCCGATGTTGCTGCCCGCCACGAAAGCCAAGCTGGCGGCCTTCTTCGCCACCCTCACCCGCCGACAGATTGATGCACTGGCCATACAGCACGATTTGCCCTTGGTGACCATGGCCTAAAGCGGCAATAAAGTGTCAATTTAGCTTGGCATCGATTTTGCACATTCCTGAACATCTGTTCACTTCAAGGAATACAGCATGTCACCCCAAACCACTTTGATGATTTACAACACCACCATGTCCGTCCAGGATGTGATCGCCAAGGCCGAGCAACTCGACCACGCCGGTAAAACCCACGAAGCGCTGGAGTTGTACCGTCACTGGTTGAAGCATGACCGTACCCACAGCAAGTACTCGGTGTGGTTCAACTACGGTTGGTTGCTGCAAAAGCAAAACCTGCTGGACGAAGCCTCACAAGCCTACGACCAAGTGATCAACTGCTACGCAGATCATTTGCAAAGCACCGCTGCGGCCAACGCCCCTGCTGCTTACGCTTGAAGTGAAACGGCCCGCCTGCGTTCAACGCGGTTCGGGCCGTTGGCTTCAATAGCCTGAAGGGTCGGGCAAACGACCCAACACTTTTTCCATTGCCAGTCCCAAAGCCAGCAAACGTCGATCGCTGTCCAAAGGTCCGTCGATTTCGATGCCAACCGGCAAGCCGGTCGCCGTCAAACCTGCGGGAATAGACAGTCCAGGATTGCCAGCATTGCTGCTCGGGTCCGCATTCCGAATGTAAGTACCAAAGGTGTCTGCGGGTTCGCCGCCGTTGATGCTGACTTTGCTCGATCCGTTCACGGCATCAATCGGCGCAGCTGCCAGCGGCGTGGTCGGAAACAACATGGCGTCGAGCTTGTTGTCCTTGAAATACGCCGCCAATTTCTTTTGCAAGGCCGGACGGTGCACATTCATCGCGTCTGGATAAGCCTTGCCAAACACATCTCCCATGATGGCGCCCATCGCGCCTTTCACATCCGGGCTCACCACCTTGTCGACGATGTCTTTCAAGCTCATGTCAATGCCGCTGGCTTTCAGATACGGTGGAAAATCTTCCAGTGGTTCGTGCAAGGCCACCATGAACGACACTTGGTTGTTCAAGTCGAACACATCGGGATCCACATCCACCATCACCACACCGGCAGCGGCCAACTTGTCTTTGGCTTCCATTACCACCGCTTGCAAATCCGACGACAAACCGGCCCAGAACTTGGCAGGCACGCCCATGCGCACTCCTTTCAAATTGGCCTCAGTCGCCATCGGCGTGCCGGTGATGGCCGAGTCCAAGAACGCCACATCGGCCACGGTTTTGCCCATGGGACCGACCGTGTCACGCGTGTGGCTGATCGGCAGAACTGCGTTATCGTTGTGGTAACGACGTTCTTTTCCACCATTGCCCACCGACGGACGCAAGCCAACAATGCCACTCAGGGCAGCCGGCACGCGGGTAGAACCACCGGTGTCTGTGCCTAGGCCGCAAGGCACCATGCCCACAGCAATTGCCACAGCCGTGCCACCCGATGAACCACCGGGAATGCGCGTGCTGTCGTAAGGATTGCGCACGATGCCAAAGCTCGACAAATTGGTGCTGGTGATGCCAAAGGCCATTTCATGTAAATTGGACTTGGCCAACACGATGGCACCCGCCTTGGTGAGTTTTTCAATCGACGGTGCGGTGTTTTTGGGCACCACGCCTTTCAAGGCATCGGTGCCGCCTGTGGTGGGCATGTCATTGGTGTTCATGTTGTCCTTGGCCACGATAAACAAACCGGCCAAGGGTTTCAAAGGACGACCAGCTTTGCGATCGGCGTCAATGGCCGCCGCCGCTTTCACAGCAGCCGTTTCATTCAAAAAGATGAGTGCGTTCAAGCCAGCGTGTTTTTGGGTTTGACCGAGCAAGGCTTGTAAGTAGGCTGTGGCTGAAATCTTGCCCGACTGAATGGCGGCTACAGCTTGCGGCGCAGACAGTTTCAACATTTTGGAGGTCGCGTCATCGGCGGCCCATGCAGGAACCACCTGACTTAACAACAAACCCGCGGCAGTGGTTTGCAACAGTTGTCTTCTTGAAATGCCTTGGTGTGCCATGTCGAGCTCCTGTAGTTGAACAACCAAACCGTTGGTTGCTTGAAGTTCATCCTAGGGAAGCGTCAGGCTGATGGCTATCATGCAAATGGGGGATGCTTGGTGTTAGTGCAAACCCAGTGAGCGAGCCAAGACGCTGCGGTTGTTGATGCCCAGTTTCTTGAAGGCGTTGTCCAAGTGGGTGCGCACCGTTGCTGGCGAAATGCCCAACTGGCGGGCAATTTCTTTGTCGCCCAAACCCATGGATGCGCTTTGAGCCACCTGCAACTCGCGCGGGCTTAAGTTAGTGTTCGTCAACACGCTGTTGGGTTTGTCCATGGCGCGGGCTCTGGACAGCGAGGCCGTGAAGGCCGGCAAGATCATGTCGAGCAAGCGCATTTCGTCATCGGTGAAATTGTCACGCCGCTTGTCGCGCCAAATGCGCATGTCGCCAATGTTGTGGCCACGGTGCCAAGCATAAAGGTTTACGCCCCAGTACAGGCCGTCTTTGGCAAGAAAGTCGTTGAAAAACTCGGTTTGAATCAGCGCCTGTTGGGGCAACACATCGCTGGCCCGCACCGCCACTTGGTAACGCTGCATGCTGGAGGTGATCGGGTCGTTGAACTGGAAGTAGGCCTCGTAATCGGCGATGTTGCTGGGGTCCATGTTGATCTGAACCGTGTCCATGAAGGCATTGCAGTCAGCGTTCCAAACGAAGGACGCGTAAAACTGCGCTTGCATCAACTGCATGATCAACTCGCCTACTTGCTGGCGAATCTCGTGCTCTTGATGCGGCTCGGCCAGCACCTGCATGATCTGGCTGATCAACCTGGTTTGTGTGCCTGACAAGTACATTGGCAGCCCCTGTGTAGTTCTTGGAACATTTTGCCGTTGCTGGGGCTTCAAAAACCATTTATCAGGGTTAGTACCGTCCTCTGTATAGGGGATGTCTGGCGCCTGACGCAATTTAGCCATCCAGTCAAGCCACTTCAGCTTGTCGAACACGGTGGGTAATTGGGGTCAGATTCCAATTGTTTCTTAAGCCACCCGCCATGGGGGCTATCATTTGATTGGAATCTGACCCCAATTACCCCAATTACCAATTAGCCCACCAGTTACCTAGGCTCAACAGTCAGGGCACAATGTAGGGATGTCTGAACGCGTTATTTCCCTTTTCGACCTCCGCAACCGTCCCGCCGTCGTTCCCACCACGCCCATCCCCGCCACTGGCCTGCTGGGCGACAAACGCGGCCGCCCGCTGCGCGACCTGCGCATCAGCGTCACCGACCGCTGCAACTTCCGCTGCAACTACTGCATGCCCAAGCAAGTGTTCAACAGCGATTACAAATACCTGCCGCAAACCTCGCTGTTGAGCTTCGAGGAAATCACCCGCATCGCCCGCCTGTTTGTCTCGCACGGCGTGCAAAAACTGCGCTTGACCGGCGGTGAGCCGCTGTTGCGCAAAAACCTGGAAATCCTGATCGAGCAACTCGCAGCCCTGCGCACCCCCGAGGGCAAACCGCTCGACCTGACCCTGACCACCAACGGCTCGCTGCTGCGGCGCAAAGCAGCTGGCTTGAAAGCCGCTGGTTTGCAACGCGTGACCGTGAGTTTGGATGGCTTGGACGACGCCATCTTTCGCGCCATGAACGACGTGGATTACCCCGTGGCCGATGTGCTCGACGGCATCGAAGCCGCCAAAGAAGTGGGTCTGGGTCGTGACGCCAAAGGCGGTTTCAGCGGCCTCAAAATCAACATGGTGGTCAAGAAGAGCACCAACCTGGGCGAGATCATCCCGATGGCGCAGCATTTCCGTGGCAGCGGCCTGACGCTGCGCTTCATCGAGTACATGGATGTGGGCGAAACCAACGGTTGGCAAATGGACGAGGTGCTGCCTTCAGCCGACCTGATCAAACTGCTGCAAACCGAGTTTCCTTTGGTGCCACTGGAAGCGAGTGCGCCAGGCGAGACCGCGCAGCGCTGGGGCTACGCCAACGCGCAAGGCGTGTTCGAGCCGAGCCTGGGTGAAGTGGGCGTGATCAGCAGCGTGACGCAAGCCTTTTGCGGCGACTGCAACCGCGCTCGGTTGTCGACCGAAGGCCAGCTGTATTTGTGCTTGTTCGCCGCCCAAGGGTTTGATTTGCGCACCCTGTTGCGCAACGGCACCTCGGACGCTGACATCGCCTCAGCGATTGGCCTGATTTGGAACGAACGCGAGGACCGCTACTCGGAGTTGCGCGGCCAAAACCTGCAACCCTCGCCCACCCCAGGCAAAAAAAGGGTGGAGATGAGTTACATCGGCGGTTGATGGCATCAATCCGTTGAATAGGTGGTGTCTTCAAAGGGTTTGATGTTGGGCCCCGGCGTGGACTTGCGGGCAAACAGCGAATACATCGTGGGCACCACGAAGATGGTGAGCAAGGTGCCCAAGCTCATGCCACCCACAATCACCCAACCAATTTGCTGACGGCTCTCCGAGCCTGCACCGGTAGCCAAGGCCAAGGGAATGGCACCCAAGACCATGGCGCCGGTGGTCATCAAGATGGGGCGCAGCCGCAAAGTGGCGGCGCGGTGCACCGCCTCGACGGCGCTCAAGCCGGTGGCCCGCAACTGGTTGGCAAACTCAACAATCAAAATGCCGTGCTTGGTGATCAGACCCACCAAGGTGATCAAACCAATCTGGCTGTACACATTCAAGGTGCTGCCGGTCCATTGAAGCGCCAGCAGAGCACCCACCATCGACAGCGGCACCGACAGCAAGATCACAAACGGATCGACAAAACTCTCAAACTGTGCGGCCAGTACCAAAAAGATGAAAGCCAGCGCCAACAGAAAAACGCCGGTGAGCGAGCCAGACGACTGCACAAACTCACGTGAATTGCCGTTGACATCGGTGCTGTAGCCGGTTTTCAGGTGCTTTTGGGAGACCCCTTTCATGAACTCAAGTGCCTGACCCAAAGAATACGTGGGGGCCAAGTTGGCGGTGAAGGTGACGCTGCGGCGTTGCGAGAAATGGTTGAGTTCGCGTGGCACCACCACTTCTTTCAGATGCACCAGTGCAGACAAGGGCACCATGGTGTCACCCTTGCCGCGGACAAAGATTTTTTCAATGTCCAGAGGGCTGTCGCGGTTGTCTGCAGCGGTCTGCACCACCACGTCGTATTGTTCGCCTTGGCGTTTGAACTGGGTCACGGTGCGACCACCCATGGCGGTTTCCACGGCACGGGCAATGGTTTCCACCGGCACGCCCACATCCGCGGCCCGCTCGCGGTCGACTTCCAGGCTGATCTCGGGTTTGTTGAGGCGCAAATCCACGTCCAAACCCAAGATACCTGGGTTCTTGGCTATTTCATCCTGCAAGGTTTTGGTGACCAGGGCCAGGTTTTCGTAAGAGTCGTTCGTCAGCACGACGAAGTTGAACGGTCGTTCGCGAAAAGCTTGGCCCAGTGATGGGGGTGTGATGGGGAAAGCCATGACACCGGGCAAACCCGCCACACTGGGCATCATTTCCCGCGCCATGTTCAGGGTGCTTTTCTTGCGCTGGTCCCAAGGCAACGCGCCCAGAAACACCGCACCTTGTGCCACCGTGGGGTTGCCAACCACCGCAAAGAATTTGTCAAACTCGTTGTACTTGCGGCCGATTTTTTC
>CAMCES010000071.1 GCA_945873925.1 Bordetella parapertussis | reverse complement strand
TTGGGTTTGGCACCCTCTTCGCCCAGGCGTTTCTTCTTGTCGGCCTCGTACTCTTGGTAGTTACCGTCAAAGAACACCCACTGGCTGTCGCCTTCGGCGGCCAGGATATGGGTGGCGATGCGGTCCAAGAACCAGCGGTCATGGCTGATCACCATGACCGAGCCTGCAAACTCGAGCAAGGCATCCTCCAGGGCCCGCAAGGTTTCCACGTCCAAATCGTTGGAGGGTTCGTCAAGGAGCAGCACGTTGCCGCCTTCGATCAAGGTCTTGGCCAGGTGCAAACGGCCGCGTTCACCGCCAGAGAGCGTGCCGACTTTTTTCTGCTGGTCGCCACCGTTGAAGTTGAAACGACCGCAGTAGGCGCGGCTGGGCATTTGGAACTTGCCCACGGTCAAAATGTCCAAGCCGCCCGAGACGTCTTCCCACACGGTTTTTTCATTCGCCAAGTCGTCGCGGTTTTGGTCCACAAAGGCCATCTTCACGGTTTGGCCGATCTTGACTTCACCGCTGTCGGGTTGCTCTTTGCCTGCGATGAGCTTGAACAAGGTGGATTTACCCGCGCCATTGGGGCCGATGATGCCCACGATCGCGCCAGCCGGCACCTGGAAGCTCAGGTTGTCGATCAACACGCGGTCGCCAAACGACTTGCTGACGTTTTTGAACTCGAACACCTCATTGCCCAAGCGCTCGGCCACCGGGATAAAGATCTCTTGCGTCTCGTTGCGCTTTTGGTATTCGTAATCCGACAGCTCCTCGAAGCGGGCCAAACGCGCCTTGCTCTTGGCTTGGCGGCCTTTGGGGTTTTGACGCGCCCATTCCAGCTCCTTTTTCATCGCCTTGCTGCGGGCGTCTTCGGTGCGCTGCTCTTGCGCCAAGCGGGTTTCTTTTTGCTCTAACCACAGTGAGTAGTTGCCCTTGTAGGGAATGCCGTGGCCACGGTCGAGCTCCAAAATCCATTCGGCGGCGTTGTCCAAGAAATAGCGGTCGTGGGTGATGGCCACCACGGTGCCAGAAAAGCGCGACAAAAATTGCTCCAGCCAATCGACGGATTCGGCGTCCAAGTGGTTGGTCGGCTCGTCGAGCAGCAGCATGTCGGGGCGCGAGAGCAGCAAGCGGCACAAGGCCACACGGCGTTTTTCACCGCCTGAGAGCTTGCCGATGATCGCGTCCCAGGGCGGCAAGCGCAAAGCGTCGGCAGCGATTTCGAGTTGGTGCTCAGACGCATCGCCGGCGGTGGCGATGATGGCTTCGAGCTTGGCCTGCTCGGCGGCCAAGGCGTCAAAGTCGGCATCTTCTTCGGCATAAGCGGCATACACCTCTTCCAGGCGGGTTTGCGCGGCTTTCACCTCGCCCATGCCGTTTTCCACCGACTGGCGCACGGTTTCCGTCGGGTCGAGCTGCGGCTCCTGGGGCAAATACCCGATCTTCAAACCGGCCATGGGAATGGCTTCGCCTTCGATTTCCTTGTCGATGCCGGCCATGATTTTGAGCAACGTCGACTTACCAGAACCGTTGGTGCCGAGCACGCCGATCTTGGCACCGGGGAAGAAGCTGAGGGAGATGTCTTTGAGGATTTGGCGTTTCGGCGGCACGATTTTGCCGACCCGGTTCATGGAGAAAACGTATTGGGACATGGAGTGACTCTCTGGGCTTGGCGCCACACAGCGTGGCGACGGGTAACGGGCGATTATCTCTGCTCTTTTCACCATGCACCCAGGTTCTGGCACCCGCATCAGCCCTTTCCAGCCCACCCCCAAAGCCCGCCCCTGCTTTCGTGCGAGAATGCGCGCAGTTGATGCCACCAGTTGCTTCAATATCAGCGCTTCTGCTGGGGCCGGATTCAAACAAGCTGTTTGTCCTTTACCTGCCCACCTGTGTTTCCTCGGTCTTTCACTGGCTGCCTTGTCTTTGGGCAGAACGGGCCGAACATAAGCGTCGCGAAAAGCGCGCTCCACCATGAACTTTGATGAACTGAACTTGGCCCCGGCCATATTGAAAGCTGTGCGCGAGCAAGGCTACGAAACCCCCACCCCTATCCAAGCCCAGGCCATTCCAGCGGTCCTCGCTGGTCAAGACCTGTTGGCAGGCGCCCAAACCGGCACCGGCAAAACCGCCGCGTTCACCTTGCCGATGCTGCACAAACTCACCATGAGCCGCAGTGCCACCAACCGCTTTGGCGTGTTTGGCATCCGCGCCCTGGTGCTCACCCCCACCCGCGAGCTCGCAGCTCAGGTGGAAGAGTCGGTGCGCCACTACGGCAAACACCTGCAACTCCAATCTGCCGTGATTTTTGGTGGCGTGGGCATGGCCGCGCAAATCAAAGCGCTCAAACAAGGCGTGGACATCTTGGTGGCCACCCCGGGGCGCTTGCTGGACCTGCAACAACAAGGCTTCCTCGACCTGTCTACCGTGCAAATGCTGGTGCTGGACGAGGCCGACCGCATGCTCGACATGGGCTTCATCCATGACGTGAAAAAAGTCCTGGCCTTGGTGCCCAAGGAAAAGCAAAGCCTGCTGTTCTCGGCCACTTTCAGCCAAGAAATCCGCGATTTGGCCGCGCAGCTGTTGCGCAACCCCAAAAGCATCCAGGTCACACCTGAAAACACCACGGTGCAACTGATCAAACAGGTGGTCCACCCGGTGGGTCGTCAGCAGAAAAAAGCCCTGCTGGCCCACATCATCGACACCAAACAATGGAGCCAGGTGCTGGTGTTTTGCCGCACCAAGTTTGGCGCCAACCATGTGGCCGATTTCCTGAACAAGCAAAGCATCACCGCCATGGCGCTGCACGGCAACAAGAGCCAGACCGCGCGCACGCAGGCACTCTCAGGCTTCAAGACCGGCGAGATCCGGGTCTTGGTGGCCACCGACATCGCCGCGCGCGGCATCGACATCGACGAATTGCCACACGTGGTCAATTACGAGATCCCCAACATCAGCGAGGACTATGTGCACCGTATTGGCCGCACCGGTCGCGCCGGTGCCAGCGGCGAAGCGATCAGCTTGGTGTCCTTGGACGAAGAAGGTTTCATGCAAGAAATTGAAAAATTCACCCGCCAAACCATCGACGTGGAAAAAGTCGAAGGCTTTGGCCCGGGTGCCGATGAACGCGCTGAACCGATCGCCATGGGTCGTCAAACCCTGTGGGGTGGTTTGGGCAAGCCGCCCAGCCGCGACGTGATGGCTGCCGCTGCGCGTGCCGCTCGCCAAGAAATGATGGAGCGCATCCGCGAGAAAAAACCAGCCGGTGGACGCGGCGACAGCCCTCGCGGCGAAGGCCGCGGTGACGCTGGTCGCTCAGCCGGGCCTCGTCCAGAGCCCAAAGGGGACCGCCCTCCCCGTGCGGCCCATCCAGGTGGCGGCCAAGGCCACCCAGGCGGTGGTCGCAATCAACCACGCCGTGACCGCAACGACCGCGGGCCTCGCCCAGGCGCAGCGGCTGGCGCACCGCATGACTTTGATGCGCAACCCCCCAAGCATTTTGAAGATGATTTCCAACCCCGCGCCAATGCGCATTTGGGCACGCAAAGCGGCGTCAACGCTTTTGGTCACAAGTCGGGCGGCGGCGCAGGCCGGCAACCCGACCCGACCATGACCTCGGTGGACTTGCTCAGCCGTGGCAACCGAGGCGGTGGTGGCAACCGCCGTGGCGGTGGTGGTGGTGGTGGCAAGCCAGGCGGCAGTTTTGGCGGCAAGCGCAAAAGCGGTGGCGGTGGCGGTTTTCCCAGCTGAACGGCTTGAAAAAAAGCCCCGAATCAAGCCTGTTTCAGCTCGTCGCCAAAGTGCTCGGCCAATTGCCGCAAAGCTGACTCAACCATGGCCTGGCGAGCCTCGTTGGTGGCACTGGCGATGTGCGGTGTGAGCACGACGTTGGCTGCGTTGCGCAATTCAGCCGCCACGCGTGGCTCCTCGGGAAACACATCCAAGGCCGCGCCACCCAAGGCTTTCTTTTGCAGCGCCTCGATCAAGGCGACTTGGTCGACAGCCGCGGCATTGGCCAGGTTGATCAGGTAGCCTTTCAAGCCCAGGCTCTGCAGCACCTCGGCATTGACCACTTTGGCGGTTGCCTCTGGGCCGCTTTCGGCCAACATCAAAAAATCCACCTGCGCGGCCAGTTCTTTGACACTGGCATGAAAGACGCCGCCTGCGGCGGGCACTTCCTGTTGCGCGGTGTAGTGGACGACCATGTCAAATGCCTTGGCCCGTTTGGCAATCGCTTGGCTTTGGTCGCCCATGCCCACCAAGCCCAAACGGCCACCGCTGATGCGACGTGTCATGGGGTAGGGACCATCCACCCAGTCGCTGTTGCGGACAAAACGGTCAGCGTGTGCCAGTCGACGGGTGCATGCCAGCAGCATGCCGATCGCAAACTCGGCCACATCCGGGATTTGAACATGGGGGGTGTGAATCACCTTGATCTTGCGCTCTGCTGCCGCTGCCAAGTCGATGCCTTGCAATGACCCCGAACACACGCAAATGACTTCCACGGCAGGAAACAACATCAGCAACTTGCGGTCAATCACGGTCTGGTCAGCGGCGACCATCGCGCGAATACGTCCTAAGGCCCCGGGGTCGGTGATGTGGTCTCGGTCATGCACCAAGTAGGTGGTTTGCAGCACGGTGAGCATGTCGTGGGGCAAATTAGACACACGCAAGATATTGATCATGTCGGGTACTCCTGAGTCGATTTCATGCTAACGCAATAATCGGCACGAACAAACCTAAGATAAGCCTATCACCTACCTTGAGGCAATATGAGCAATTCCAACTTGGCCGACATGCGCAAAAGCTACCAAAGCGCCCAACTGCATGAGGAACAAATGCCGAGCCTGCCCTTGGTGCAGTTTGAGCAATGGCTCAATGAAGCCATCCAAGCCGAAGTACCCGAGGCCAACGCCATGACCTTGGCAACCGTGGGCAGCGACATGCGCCCCAGCACCCGGGTGGTGCTGATTAAGGGCTGCGACCCGCAAGGCCTGGTTTGGTACACCAACTATGACAGCCGAAAAGGCCTGCAATTGGCGGGCAACCCGTTTGCTGCCCTGCAATTCCATTGGGTAGAGCTCGAGCGGGTGGTGCGCATCGAAGGTCGGGTGGAAAAAGTCAGCGAAACCGAGAGTGACGCCTATTTCCACAGTCGACCGCTGGATTCGCGCATCGGCGCCTGGGCCAGCCCACAAAGCCAGGTGATTGGCTCACGCGCCGAATTGCTCGCCAATGCCGCGAGGTTCGCTGCGACATTCATGCTGCAGCCGCCGCGCCCGCCGCATTGGGGCGGTTACCGGCTGGTGCCCGACCGCTGGGAGTTTTGGCAAGGCGGGGTGGCGCGCTTGCACGATCGGCTGGTCTACCGTTTAGACAACGGTGAATGGGTGAAAGAGCGGCTTGCGCCCTAAGTTGCCAGCCATTGGCTGAAATGCTTCTCCAACTTGGCCACTTTGGGCGCCACCACAAAGGCACAGTAGCCCTGGTTGGGGTGGTTGAAAAAATAGTCTTGGTGGTAGTCCTCGGCTGGCCAATAGTGCCGCAACGCCTGCACCTCGGTCACCAGGCTTTGGCTGAAGCTGGCCTGCAGGTCCCGCAAGCTTTGCAAGATCACCGCTTCATCGCTGGGCTGGCTGAAATAGACTCCGCTGCGGTACTGCGTGCCCACGTCATTGCCCTGGCGGTTCAGGCTGGTGGGGTCATGGATGCTGCAAAAAATCGTCAGCAGGTCGGGCAAGCTGATCAACGCGGGGTCATACCGCAAGCGCACCACCTCGTTGTAGCCGGTGTCGCCACGGCACACCTCTTCGTAGCTGGGTTGACGCGCTTGCAAGCCGTTGCAATAGCCCGACTCGACATCGGTCACGCCGCGCACCCGCACGAACACCGCCTCGGTGCACCAAAAGCAGCCGCCGCCCAATGTGATGATTGAAGTCTTCATGACAGCATCTTAGTGACTGTGGGACACTCGGCCACCATGTCGCTGATTGGCCCCTTGAAACCCTTGCTCACCAACTTGGTGATGCCGCCGGCTGGCCCCTTGCTGCTGATTTTGCTGGGCGCTTGGCTGACACGCAGCCGCCGCTGGGCGTGGGTCATGGTCGGCACAGGCGCGGTGATGCTCTGGGTGTTGAGCTGCCAAGCCACGGCTGATGGCCTGAACCAGTGGCTGCTGAAAAGTTACCCCCCCGTGAGCGCCTTGCAGCTGCGAGACAGCCAAGCCATCGTGGTGCTGGGCGGTGGCGTCAAACTCAAGGCGCCTGAATACGGCGAGCCGATCTTGGCCAATGATGCCCACATGCGACTGCGCTACGGCATCCACTTGGCTCGGCAAACCCGACTGCCACTGGTCTTCAGCGGCGGCAAGGGCTGGGCTGCACCCGAACAACAAACCTTCAGCGAGGCGGACATCGCCGTCAGGACACTGCAACTTGACGCCGGGATGCGCTTCGCTTGGGTCGACGAGCAGTCCCGCGACACCCGAGAAAACGCAGAACTCAGCTACGCGCAATTGGCTCCCAAAGGCATCACCCGCATCGCCCTGGTGACCAACGATTGGCACATGCAGCGCAGCGTGCGCCATTTTGAACAAGCGGGTTTTGTGGTGCACCCCGCGCCCATGGGCTATGTGCAACCCCCGTTGCGCTGGGAAACCGATTACCTGCCCAGTGGCCATGGCTTGAGCGCCACTCGACACGTCTTGCGCGAGTGGCTGGGTCAATTGGTGGACAGGTTATATTACTAACCAGTCAGTCATTAACAAACCCATCCACACCTTGAACGCCTCCCCCCTCGAAACTGCACATAAGCGTGAGCGACGCAAAGAGGCGCGTCCTTTGGAATTGCTTGAGGCGGCTTTGTCCTTGTTTGTGGAAAAAGGTTATGCCGCGACCAAGGTGGAGGAAGTCGCGCTTCGCGCGGGCGTGTCCAAAGGCACCTTGTTTGTGTATTTCGCCACCAA
>CAMCES010000070.1 GCA_945873925.1 Bordetella parapertussis | reverse complement strand
ACGGTGTACTGGATCTGACGACCGCTGATCTCCTGTCTCGTCAGGCCGAAGCCGGGTTCTTTCTTCGGCCGGTTGACAATATATGACATTTGCACCGACTCAACGCCTTGTGTTGCATCGAAAGCTGTGACACGAATGTAGTGATTTGGGAACGTCTTGCGACAGGCATTGACCTCAGTCAAGATTGCTGACGCGTCCTTCAAGTCAAACATCGGGTTACCGTACATCTCCCAGTAGGTGTTACGGGGATGCGGGTCGTCGGTGTATTCGACGCCGAGTGCCCAGTTTTTGCCCAGCGCGTAAGCGATTTGTGTGGTGATCTGCTTGTCAGTCAAGTCGGGCAGGAAGGAGAACTGGCCCTGTGTGAGGCGATTGCCGTGGTTGGTCATCATGATGAGGTATCTCCTTAGATAGAAGCCGTCGGCGTGACGGCGAAGTCGGCGGTGTCGGTGGATTCGTAATTAAAGCTGATGTCGCCCCAGGTGTCGATGGCAGCTTTCAGTGGTGAGCACCACTTGGCAGCATCCTGCAGGATCTGCGGGCCTTCGTTCCAGATGTCGCGGCCTTCATTGCGCGCCAGCACCATGGCTTCGAGGGCGACGCGGTTCGCCGTTGCGCCGGCCTGGATGCCTTGCGGGTGGCCAATCGTGCCGCCGCCAAACTGCAACACCACGTCGTCGCCGAGGTAGGTCAGCAACTGGTGCATCTGGCCAGCATGGATGCCGCCAGAGGCGACCGGCATGACCTTGTTCAGTGAAGCCCAGTCCTGCTCGAAGAACAGACCCTTTTCAAGTTGCATAGGCGTGTGCGTGTCCAGCAGCGTGTCGTAGAAACCGCGGATCATCATCGGGTCGCCTTCCAACTTGCCGACCACCGTACCGGCGTGGATGTGGTCCACACCCGCCATACGCATCCATTTGCAAATGACTCGGAAGTTCATGCCGTGGTTCTTCTGGCGTGAGTAGGTACTGTTACCTGCGCGGTGCAGGTGCAGGATCATGTCGTTTTTGCGCGCCCACAAGGCCATGCTCTGGATCGCCGTGTAACCGATCACCAAGTCGATCATGATGATCACGCTGCCCAGGCTCTTGGCGAATTCGGCACGGGCGTACATTTCTTCCATCGTGCCGGCAGTAACGTTCAGGTAGTGGCCTTTGACCTCGCCCGTAGCCGCGCTGGCTTTGTTGACGGCCTCCATACAGTAAAGGAAACGATCGCGCCAATGCATAAAGGGCTGAGAGTTGATGTTCTCATCGTCCTTCATGAAATCTAGACCGCCTTTGAGACCTTCGTACACGACGCGGCCATAGTTACGGCCCGACAGGCCGAGCTTAGGCTTGGTGGTGGCACCCAGCAACGGGCGACCGAACTTGTCCAGACGCTCGCGCTCTACGACAACGCCGGTAGCAGGACCTTGGAACGTCTTCAGATAAGCAACGGGGATGCGCATGTCTTCCAAGCGCAGCGCCTTCACCGCCTTAAAGCCAAAGACGTTACCGATGATTGACGCAGTGAGGTTGGCGATCGAGCCGCCTTCGAACAGGTCGATGTCGTAAGCGATGTAGGCGAAGTACTGTTGTTCTGTCTTCGTGCCGGGACCTGTGTTGGGTACGGCATCGACGCGGTAAGCCTTGGCTCGGTAGAGGTCGCAAGCAGTCAGTCGGTCGGTCCACACCACAGTCCAAGTGGCGGTGGAAGATTCGCCGGCCACGGCCGCTGCACACTCTTCAGAGTCAACGCCTTCTTGCGGCGTCATGCGGAACATGGCGATCAAGTCGGTTTCTTTAGGCTGGTAGTCTGGATCCCAGTAGCCCATCTGTTTGTATCTCAAGACGCCGGCGCTGTAGCGCTTTTTGCCGTCGGTGATCTGTGTTTCTTTTGTCATGGTTCACTCCTTTTTTTTAAGAACATGGGTATACTTTAAGAAGAGCTTAGCGATAAGTAAATTCATATTTTCAGAGACTTCACTTCAGTCTTTCTTAATTGAAAAATGCCACTTTCAGACAATTGCGGGTTTTCAATGCTGTCGCCCGCCACCTGAGTTTTGCCAAAGCGGCTGAAACCTTGCATGTGTCTGCGCCCGCAATCACCATGCAAATTAAGGAATTAGAGTCGGAAGTGGGTATGCCCTTGTTCGAACGTCAGGGCAGAAAGGTGTCCTTGACCACCAGCGGCGAGTACATGCTCGTCTACGCTCGAAAAATGCTCGCCCTGCTCAAAGATGCCGAGGATGCCGCGGCGCGTTTACAGCGCATCGAGACCGGAAAGTTGACTATCGGCATGGTCGACACCACCACCTATTTCATTCCCGCCTTGTTGCGAAAGTTTTTGAACGAGCATGAAGGTATCGAGCTGGTTTTGAAGTTGGGAAACCGGCTAGAGCTGATTCAGTGGCTGCAAAACAGCGAAGTAGACATCGCCATTATGGGTAGTCCACCCTCTGAAATCCCCACCCGTGCCGAGCCTTTTGCCGCCAACCCCTTGGTGTTTGTGGCGTCACCTGACCACCCCTTGGCTGGCGAGTCTGGTTTGCAGGCTGAGGATTTGCGCCAACAGTCTTTCATTGTTCGCGAACAAGGCTCAGGAACCCGTAATGCCATGGAGGCGTTTTTCTCGCAGGCGCGGTTTCTGCCGCGTTTTTCCATGGAGTTGCACAGCAACGACGCCATCAAGCAATCGGTCAAAGCCAATTTGGGCTTGAGTTTTTTATCTCTCCACACCATAGGTTTGGAGTTGCAAGCCAAGCAACTGGCCATTTTGGATGTGCGCGGATCACCTGTGGTGAGAGCTTGGCACGTCGTGCATGCGCTTTCAAAGCTACTTTCACCAGCAGCGGAAGCCTTTCGCTACTTTGTGCTGGAGCATGGTGAATCTGATCTGGCTGCTCAGTTTGCTGACTTAGTTCAACTTAAATTCTGAATATTGTGTTTGGATGCCTGCATGCGTTGCCCGATCGGTGGTTTTTTGACAGGCCTCAGTACGCACTCCGTGCCATATATTAAAATCAATTGCAGTTTTCCTGATGTTTTGGGAAAGCGTTTTTGGGTCGGGAAACCGGTGTCGATGTTGATTCATTAGATAGGCGGGACGTCATGAGCAAACGATTTCTTAGGTGGGTTGACACATGGATCGATGAAAACATCCTTCCCGGCGCCAATCCCGACATTGAAAGCCACGAAGTAAAAGCAAAGCGGCTGACGGAAAAACTGTTTGCTGAAGCGCTTACTTTCGGCTTCACGACCTCCGAGTCCGAGGAGGAGCGGGAGCGTGTTCTAGCCTTGGTACTGGCAGCTGTGTCGGACAGTACCGATTTTGATATCGATGCCTATCGCCTTAAGTCGGAACTCGCGCGTGAGAATGAAGACGGTGATTGACCCCCCCTATATGGTGGCTACTGCTGAGGCCTAATTGAACAATGCGGGAAGCTACTGCGAGACAAAATGGTCGCCATAAGTTAAGTGGAATTTCCAGTGGCCAGAAGTTCTGGCCATCTGATTCAGAAGCGTCGGTCAAAGCCGTAAACCCTTTTTCCGGCTATGTGCATTTGCAGTTTCTGAAAATACTGTCAAGTACTAATTATTTGACGGTATGTCTTTTGTCCCTTGGAATGGTGCGGCTGGCGGGGATCGAACCCACGACCCTTGGCTTCGGAGGCCAATACTCTATCCACTGAGCTACAGCCGCATGCGGGCTATTGTAGGTGTCGGCTGGCTATAATTTCCCATTCGTTTTTTCTAAGAAAGTCACCATGAGCGATCAGCACGAAGAAGCCCACACCGGCCCGGTCAAAACCCCCAAACAATTCCTGACCTTGGTTTTTCTGGCATTCGTTGTGCCCATCTTCGTCATCATCGGCTTGGTCAATTACATCGGTTCTCAAAACAAGCCCGGCGTCAACACCAGCGCTGAAGCTGTGGCTGCGCGCTTGCAAAAAGTTGGCGCGGTACAGATCAAGGATGCCAACCGCCCAGCCAAATCCGGCGAAGAGGTTTTCAAGGTCCAATGTGCTGCTTGCCACATCAGTGGTGCGGCTGGTGCGCCCAAGTTGGGTGACAAAGCGGCATGGTCTGCGCGTATCAAAACGGGCTATGAGTCATTGGTCAACTCTGCCCTGAAAGGTAAAAACGCCATGGCCGCGCAAGCCGGTGGCGAGCATGACGATCTAGAGATTGCTCGCGCTGTGGTCTACATGGCCAACGCCGGCGGCGCCAAGTTTGCAGACCCCGTCGCCCCGTCTGCGGCTAAATGATCTGACTGGCCCGCTGCTGCGGGCTGCGCACATATCCAAAGCTGCTTGCCAGTTCACTGGCAAACATTTTTTTTGGCTGCCATGTCTTGGCTTCGATCGCGCTGGCGGCCAGCCAGACATCTTGGCTGTGAACCAGCCCCAGGCCCTGCGCAGTATGGAGATAAACATGGCCTGCTTCATCTTCGATGCACGACACGACGGTTTGCACTTGCATCAAGCCATCGGTCACGCTGCCATCGTTTTGAATTCGCCACACATAAGGCGCTGAACTCAACTCCACGTAGACGCGCTGTGGTCCGTTTTGGAAATACCACTGCCCGAGTTCGTCATGGGCATAGTTGCGCTGGATGAACGCAATCAGCTTGTCGTGTTCCAGTTTGCTGCCTTTGGCCTGCGCAAAGCCACCCTCCGCCTGTACCGCATCGTCCCGCATGTACCAATCGCCGCGGTCGTCCAACCCCAGCCAGCCGAAGCAATGCGGCACGTTGGGCCACTTGCGCATGGCTTGGCGGACCAAGGCATCCATGGCGGTTCAGTGCAACACCGAGGGCATGGCGTCGATGTGCGCCAGCATTTCTTGGGGCGTGCCTGGGCTGGCATGGTGGGCCACCATCCGCCATCCTTGCGCGGTGCGCATGTAGACATTGGTGGCCAAGACATAGGCCTCTTGGGTGCCCTGAGGCGTCTCGAGCAAGATGCGCTCGACCAGGTTGTGCATCGCGCTGGTGATGGTTTCGACTTTGCGCACATGCTCGGGATGTGCTGCGATGACGCCATTGGCAAACATGGCCGTGAATGAATCGCGGATGCTTTGTGCACCCAGCAAACGGGGTCCGCCTGGATGCACACACACGATGTCTTCCTCATCGGCCCAGCACGCCATCAGGCGCTCTGTGTCACCGGTTTGCAGGGCTTCGTAAAAGGATGCTTCAATCTCATCGGCGGAACCGCCGACGGTGGCGGCCTGAAGCTTGGCCTTGGTCAAGGGTTTATTTTTGTTTGCGGAACTTGCGCAGCGCCGTTAACTGTGCCGCAAAAATAGCAAGTTCGGATTGGGCTGCCGCCATGTCGACGCTGGACTTGGCATTTTTCAAATGTTCCTCTGCCGCTTTTTTGGCGGCGTTGGCGCGTTCTTCGTCCAGGTCTTTGCCGCGAACGGCTGTGTCAGATAAGACGGTGACAGAGTCGGATTGCACTTCCAAAATACCGCCTGCGACGAACACAAACTCTTCTTCGCCATCGGGTTTTTGGATACGCACAGAGCCGGCTTTGATGCGCGAGATCAGCGGCGTGTGGCGGGGGTAAATGCCCAATTCACCAACTTCTCCGGGTAAAGCCACGAAAGTGGCTTCACCGGAATAAATCAGCTCTTCGGCACTGACCACATCAACTTGCATGGTTTTCATGGGGCTTCCTTGTCAGGCACTGAGCAAAGGCCCGGGTTAAAGTTTCTTGGCCTTCTCGATGGCCTCGTCAATGGTGCCGACCATGTAGAACGCTTGCTCTGGCATATGGTCGCACTCACCGGCGACGATCATTTTGAAGCCTCGGATGGTTTCGGACAAGGTGACGTATTTGCCGGGTGAACCAGTAAACACCTCGGCCACGTGGAAAGGCTGGCTCAGGAAACGCTGGATTTTGCGGGCACGTGCCACGGCGAGTTTGTCTTCAGGGGCCAATTCGTCCATGCCCAAAATGGCGATGATGTCGCGCAGCTCTTTGTAACGCTGCAAAGTGCCCTGCACGGCTCGGGCGGTTTCGTAATGGTCGGTACCAACCACCAAGGGGTCGAGCTGACGGCTGGTGGAGTCCAAAGGGTCCACCGCAGGGTAGATACCCAAAGAAGCAATGTCACGTGACAACACCACGGTGGAGTCCAAGTGGGCAAAGGTGGTGGCAGGCGAAGGGTCGGTCAAGTCATCGGCTGGCACGTAAACGGCCTGGATGGACGTGATCGAGCCGACTTTGGTGGAGGTGATCCGCTCTTGCAAACGGCCCATTTCTTCGGCCAGGGTAGGTTGGTAACCCACGGCAGAAGGCATACGGCCCAACAAGGCGGACACTTCGGTACCGGCCAAGGTGTAGCGGTAGATGTTGTCCACGAAGAACAACACGTCTTTGCCTTCGTCTCGGAAAGACTCGGCAATCGTCAGGCCGGTCAAGGCCACGCGCAAACGGTTGCCGGGAGGCTCGTTCATCTGACCGTAAACCATGGCCACTTTGGACTCTTCCAAGTGCTCGAGGTTCACCACGCCGGAATCAGCCATCTCGTGATAGAAGTCGTTACCTTCACGGGTGCGCTCACCGACACCAGCGAACACGGACAAGCCGCTGTGCGCTTTGGCGATGTTGTTGATCAGCTCCATCATGTTCACTGTCTTGCCCACGCCGGCGCCGCCGAACAAACCGACCTTACCGCCCTTGGCAAACGGACACACCAAGTCGATCACCTTGATGCCGGTTTCGAGCAGTTCTTGGGAAGGGCTGAGTTCATCGTAAGCCGGGGCTTTGCGGTGAATAGAGGCGGTTTGTGTTTGGGCCACAGGACCACGCTCGTCAATCGGTGAGCCGAGCACGTCCATGATGCGGCCCAAAGTGGCTTTGCCCACAGGCACGGTGATGGCCGCGCCGGTGTTGGTCACCATCAGGCCGCGGCGCAAACCGTCAGAGCTTCCCAACGCAATCGTACGCACAATGCCGTCACCCAATTGCTGTTGCACTTCCAGTGTGAGCGCGGAGCCCTCGAGTTTGAGCGCATCGTAAATGCGCGGCATGTG
>CAMCES010000069.1 GCA_945873925.1 Bordetella parapertussis | reverse complement strand
TAATGCAACACAGGTGACACAGACTGTTTCAAAACGAGAATTTGATTTAGCAGACAAGGGCTTTCCCTGATATGCGGCGGTCAAGTTTTCTCTAATATCATTTATGTTTCACACCCCTCAATCAAGGAAGTATCCATGAGCCTTCAATTCAAAGTTAACGGTAAAACCGTTCAGTCCAACTCAGAGGCCGACACGCCTTTGCTTTGGGTCATTCGTGACGAACTCGGCATGACCGGAACCAAATTTGGTTGCGGCGCTGCCTTGTGCGGCGCTTGCACAGTGCATGTCAACGGCGAAGCCGTTCGTTCATGCCAAACCCAAGTGGGCAATGTGGCTGGCTCCAATGTCAGCACTATTGAGAGCCTGGGCGCTGGTTCACACCCCCTGCAAAAAGCTTGGATCAAACACCAAGTGCCACAGTGCGGCTACTGCCAATCTGGCCAGCTCATGAGCGCTGCCGCGTTGCTGAGCACCAACAAAAACCCAAGCGATGCAGACATTGATGCCGCTATGGCTGGCAATCTGTGCCGCTGCGGCACTTACACACGAATTCGTGCTGCTGTCAAAGATGCCGCATCCATGATGCGTGCCGCTTAATTTCAAAGGAAATACATCATGATGAGCACAGAAACAAATCGCCGCGACTTTCTTAAATCCACCACCATCACCACCTCTGGCCTGATCATGGGCGTGGTGTTGCCTGGTACCGTTGCTGAAACCATGGCCGCGGGCACATTGCACACTCCCAACGCCTGGGTACACATTGCCGACGACAACAGCATCACCCTGATTTCTGCCCGTTCAGAAATGGGTCAAGGTGTTTACACCTCCATGCCCATGTTGATCGCAGAAGAACTCAACGTTGACGTGACCAAAATCACCGTCGCTGCTGCACCTCCCGGTGCCCAGTACGCCAACGCATTCTTGGGCGCCATGATCACTGGTGGCTCCACATCCGTGCGTGAAGGCTGGGAAAAATTGCGTGTCGCTGGCGCCCAAGTGCGCGAAATGTTGGTTGCTGCTGCAGCTGCTGAGTGGGGCGTCGCCGCTTCTTCAGTCAAAGCCAACAATGGCATGCTGACTGGCCCTGGCGGTAAGAAGGCCACTTATGGCCAAATGGCTGAAGCTGCATCCAAGCTGCCCGTGCCTGAAAAACCATTCATCAAAGCACCCAAAGACTTCCGCGTTGTCGGCAAGCGCATTCCCCGTACTGACGTCGCCGCCAAAGTCAATGGCACTGCGCAGTTTGGTATTGACGTTCGCCTGCCTGGTATGGTTTACGCCAGCCTCGAGCAATGCCCTGTCATCGGTGGCAAAGTCAAGTCCTTGGACAGCGCTGCTGCCAAAGCCATGCCTGGCGTGGTTGACGTGGTTCAAATCCCTGATGGCGTTGCCGTGGTTGCCAGTTCTTACTGGCAAGCGGTCAAGGCCCGCCGTGCCCTGAAAATCGAGTGGGACAACGGCGCAGGCGCTGCTGTCAACACAGCCAGCATGCTCAATGGAACCATGGAAGCCGCACAAAACGGCAAGGTCATTGCTGCTCAGCCTCCTGTTGGCGATGCCAAGTCTGCGATTGCCAATTCAGCTAAACAAGTCAGCGCCACATACGTGACGCCCTTGTTGTCACACTCACCCTTGGAACCCATGAACTTCACTGCCCATGTCACTGCTGGTAAAGCGCTGTTGATTGGTGGTACGCAGTTCCAACAAGGTGCCCAAGGTGCAACAGCTGCTGCTCTGGGCATCAAGCCTGAAGATGTGGACGTGCAAACCACCTTCTTGGGTGGTGGCTTTGGCCGCCGTATCGAACTCGACAATGTGGTGCAAGCTGCTCAAATTTCCAAAGCAGTCAAACTGCCTGTCAAGTTGGTATGGTCTCGTGAAGATGACATGACCCATGACTTCTACAGCCCCATGGCCGTCAACCAACTGACTGCTGGCATGGATGCCAATGGCAAGCCCACCGGTATTCACCACCGTGTCACTTCTCAGTCCATCACACAACGTGCGTTTGGTCTGCCAAAAGACACACTCGATCCTTTCATGGTTGAGTACGCAGTTGCACCTTACAACATCGCTAACAGCCAACACGATTTGGTGATCCATGATGCGGGTTTGCGCGTCGGTTACTACCGCGCCGTGAGCCACAAGCAAAACTGCTACGCCAACGAGTGTTTCATGGACGAAATGGCCAAGGCCGCTGGCAAAGACCCTGTGGACTACCGCCTGTCTTTGTTGGCCGACAAACCACGTCACGCCAACGCACTCAAGCAAGCTGTTGATAAGTCTGGCTACAGAAAAGGCGCCCCCAAAGGTCGCGCTTTTGGTGTCGCTGTGATGGACGGTTATGACGCTTACTTGGCTGTCATCTCTGAAATCAGCTTGGGCGCAGACGGTGAAGTCCGTGTTCACAAAGTGACTGCTGCTGTCGATTTGGGCGTGATTGTCAACCCTGAGATCGTTGAACAACAAATCCAATCCAGCATCATCATGGCCATGGCCACGGCGCTGAAGCACTCCATCACGGTCGAAGGCGGCAAGGTTCAACAAGCCAACTTCGACACCTATCCGCTGGTTCGTACCAACGAATCACCAGATATCAATATCGTGTTGATCAAGAGCACCGAAAAGCCTGGCGGTATCGGCGAGCCTTTCATGGCTGCAACCGTGCCTTCATTGGCCAACGCTGTTGCCAACCTGACTGGCAAGCGTATTCGTACATTGCCACTCACTGGCAAAATGATCCAAGAAGCCTGATCCTCCTGGCGCTGACCAGTTCAGCGCTTGGTTGTTCAGCACAAAAGAGCGGGCTTGCCCGCTCTTTTTTTTGCGTCCACAAATCGCTGCCATCAAATACTGCCAATCACAACATCCTTGCAAGTCTTGGTGAGCCGTTGCAGACGCAATGGGACAGCCCATGAAAAAGCCACCCGAAGGTGGCTTTGGGGAGAGATGAAGAATTACTTCCTCACCACCTGCTCGTCCAGAAATCGAATGATGTCTTGGATTTCTTTTTCTGGGATGATGCCGCCCCATTTGGGCATGCCGTACTCAACGCGGCCATTGGCAATCGTGTCATAGGTCACTTTCTTCCAGTTTTCGTTGTAACGAACGAACAGCTTGCGCAAGTCCCGTTCTTGCACCGGGCTGGCACCATTGTTGGCATGGCAATGTGCGCATTTGTTGTTGAAATTTGAGCGAACCTCGGTGGTGTCGTACGGACCGGATGCATCAGCCATCAGCCATTCACGTTGCTGGGTCGTGGCAGCAACTTTGACGAAGCCAGACTTCTGAGCCAAAACCGGTGTTTTGCTGATGTGCTTGTTGGCACTGTTCAACAACAACGGCGCTTGGGATGGAAAGCCATATTTTTTGGCGAGTTGGTCAATTTCAGGCTTGAGTTCTTCCAAGGCTTTGTTGATTTGATCCTTCAACTCTGGCTTGTCTTTGGAGACTGCGATGGCCACCTGGCCACCCAAGCTTTCGCCGGCGACGGGCAGCACCTGCCAGCGGCTTTGGTGCAAGGATTGGTTGTCAAAGCCCGCGCTGGGACCCCACAACAGGGCCAAGTCGATCTCACCCTTTTCCAAGGCGGCAAAGGCTTGTTCTTGGCTGCGAAAGGTCGTTGCCTGGTAACCGCTGCCGGAGCTGGCAAGCAAGATGGCAGGTGGCGAACCAAACAACACGCCCACACGTTTGCCCTTGAGGTCTGACAGGCCGGTGTATTTTTGCCCTTTGGGGCCAACCAAGGCATAGCTCAGGCTCATGAATGCATTGCTTTTGACCAGGCCTCTGACGCGGTACTCGGCATCAGCAGGCAGGGCAAAGTAGGCGTCACAGCCGTCCATGGTGTTGCGCAGGGCACGGCGTTGGTTGAAAGACAACCACCAGACATATTCGACAGGGCTGCCCAAGCGTTGGCCGACTTTTTCAGCCAACTCGATGTACAAACCTTTTTCAGGACCTTCTGACTTGCTAAAGGGCAGGTTGTCAGGATCAGAACAGACGCGCAGGGTGTCTGCTGAGGCGAAGGGCGTGGTCACTGCAGACACCGCCAATACAGCCAAGCTCAGACGAAGACTGAGCGCTCTGTTGAACGACTTGGACATGAAAAAATCTCCTTGGGTTTTTTAAGAATACGGTGGAAATACTCTTTGTGGTGTTTGGATTATCAGCACAAGAGAATTTTCAGCGAATACCCTTAACGCAGGTTTACAAACCGATGTTGAATGAAAAAAAGACACCGCCTTGTGCAGGCGGTGTCTTGATCAGTTCAGATCAGACTGGAAGTCAGATCAGTCCAAAGTGAACACGAACAAAGTGCCGCCTTCAGGGCTGGCAGCGACCATTTTCTCGCCGATCTTGCCGAAGAAAGCAGGCATGGATTGTGTGCGACCAGAGGTCACAGCAACATACTGCTTGCCATCCAAGGTGTAGCTGATGGGTGCTGCGCTGATGCCTGAACCAGTGTTGAACTTCCACAGTTCTTTACCCGTCTTGGCGTCATGTGCGCGGAAGGTACCTTTGATGTCGCCAGCAAAGACCAAACCGGTGGTGGTGGTCATGGTGCCGCCGTTGAAAGGCAGGTCATCCTTGATGAACCAAGCTTCTTTTTGAGCCACGGGGTCCCAAGCTTTCAAACCGCCCAGGTAGCCGCCAGGACCAGGCTTGTCCAAGTCGAAGTTCACGCCCAAGTAGAACTGGCCGCGCTTGTACTCTTCTTGAATGCCTTCCAAGTCCATACACATGTTCATGGTGGGGATGTACACCAGACCAGTTTTGGGGTTGTAAGACATGGGCATCCAGTTTTTACCGCCAACCAAGTTGGGGCAAATGTCTTTGGCCCACTTCTTCAGGCGAGGACGCTTTTCATTGTTAGCAGCTTCAATGGGCATGCCAGTTTTCAGGTCAATGCCAGTGGCCCAGTTGGTGGGCACAAAGTTCTTGGCTGAAATCAGTTTGCCATTGGCGCGGTCGATCACGTAGAAGAAACCATTGCGGTTGGCTTGCATGATGACTGGCACTTTTTTGCCGTCAACAGGCAGGTCAGCGAACACGAGTTCGTTCACGCCGTCATAGTCCCATGCGTCATGGGGTGTGAACTGGTAGTGCCACACGATGTTGCCGGTGTCGGGGTTCATTGCGATGACAGAAGCGGTGTACAAGTTAGTGAACTTGCCGATGTCGCTGGAGTCATTGCCGCGAACGATGGCTGTCCAAGGACCAGGGTTGCTGGTGCCGTAGTAAACCAAGTTCAATTTGGGATCGTAAGAACCCACGTTCCAAGCGGTGCCGCCACCTGTTTTGCCAGTGTCACCCTTCCAGGTGTCGGCATTCTTTTCGTTGCCAACGGGCACGGTGTGGGTGCGCCACACTTCTTTACCAGTGGCTTGGTCCAAAGCAACCAAAGCACCACGCACGCCGTATTCACCGCCGCCGAAGCCGGTGATGATCACGTTTTTAGCAACGACGGGAGGTGAAGTGATGACGGAACCTTGGGTGTAGTCCACCACGGTTTGTGTCCACATTTCTTTGCCGGATTTGGCATCCAGGGCAGTGACTTTGGCATCCAAACGGCCGACAAAAATCTTGCCGTCGTTGTAGGCTACGCCACGGTTGTTCACGTCACAGCAAGCGTATTGCTCGACGCCCTTGGGCATCTCGGGTGACCATTTCCAGCGAACTTCACCAGTTTTGGCATTGACAGCAAACACGTTTTTAGGACCGAAAGAAGAGGTCACATACAAAGTGTCGCCAACCAAAATGGGGCTGGACTCTTGTGAACGGTTGGATCCCAATTGCAGAGCCCATTTCACATTGAGTTTGCTCACGTTGGCGGGCGTGATCTGGTTACCTTGGCTGTAACGCTGATTACCGTTGTCGCCACCGTAAACAGGCCAGCTTTGAGCGCTGGCCAGCGATGCGGCGCCCAGGGCGGCAGCAAACGCTACGGATTTCATCAAAAGTTTCATAAAAAAATTCCTTCAGGGTTTAACAAAGGGAACACAACTTACTTGTTTATTTTTACCCGACTTATATAAGAATACGCCTAGAAGAAACCCTAGTCGGATATTTGAGAGTTGTTGATTCTCAAAATGAGACATCGCACAAAGGCGGTGTCAAGGTCATTTCGAGGTGTGTGCGTAAGCTGTTGTTAGCCCCGCGTCAAGCCCATGTCAGCATCACGGCATGCGCATCAATTTCATGCGCATCACGCCCCCTTGCAGCAGCTTGGTGGTGGTGGGTTCCACACGTTCAAGTTGAGCCAAGCCGACACCAGGACAATACCACTCCTGCTGTATCAAGTGGTTGGGTTTGAATGCAAAAGCATCATCACTCCAAAGCAAGATATCGAGCTTGCCTTCAACACGTGCACAGCCTTTGAAGCGACCCACGGGCGTTTCTAGTGCGACATCCAACTCCATGACGGTAAAGGTGATGGGCAACTTTTGGTACTTGGGCAAATAGCGAAAGTCGGCAGGTTGTTCATTGCGTCGACGCAAGATGTAAGGAACGGTGGTGGTGATCCAAGATGCGCCCACAGTGAGTGGGTTGGGCAGCACAACCGTTTCTTCCTCGTCCATCACCGCGCGCTCTTTCAAGGGCGATTTCATGGCCACGCGACTGATGCTTTGCTGGGTGTTGCGCAACCAGTACTCATGTCCCATATTGCTGCGCCGTATCCAAGCCGTGCTGCCATCACTGAGTTCTGCGCTGCCCAGATTTTTCATCTGCATGGTGTATTTCACCGTCTTGGCATCGGGGGCGTCATACACCGTTTCAATTTGATAGGTCCAAGCCTTTCCCTTGACCAAAGGGAAGAATTCGTTTTCTTGAGCAGGCTTATCGCACGCACTCAAACTCAGCAGAGCCAGCAGGGAGAGGGTTGTCAGGCGCATGGTTATTTTTCCGGCACTTGGGGTGTGGGTAGGTCCATGATTTTGACCTCTTGCTCGTCATTGCCGGGCTTGAGCCAACCAGAACCCTTGCCATCGCCAGGGCGGGCTTCGGCGGTGCCCATTTGGTTGACGCCATCGCGGCCTTTGCGCATGCCTTCGACAATCATTTCATGCATCGGTCG
>CAMCES010000068.1 GCA_945873925.1 Bordetella parapertussis | reverse complement strand
GGCAAGATGTCCTCGGCTTGGAGCTCGACCACCGCGTCAAAGTGCGCATCCGCGTCGGAATGCAAGGTTTTCCAATAGGCCATGGCCTGGTCCCATTCGGTGCCACCGACAAACCGGCCACTGTTCGCGTCTGTGCCGGGCGACAGGGGGCGGCCTTTGACGTAGTCGATGGTTTTCTCGTCGACCGCCACCAGACCCGCACGGGCGCCCGCTTCGATCGCCATGTTGCAGACCGTCATGCGACCTTCCATGCTCAATGACCGGATGGCCGAGCCGGCAAATTCAATCGTGAAGCCAGTGCCGCCTGCGGTACCGATGCGCCCAATGATGGCCAGCACCACGTCTTTGCCGGTCACGCCTTTAGCCAGCGTTCCCTCGACTTTGACCAACATGTTCTTGGCTTTCTTGGCCAACAAGGTTTGCGTGGCCATCACATGTTCGACCTCGGAGGTGCCGATGCCATGGGCCAGCGCACCAAATGCGCCGTGGGTAGACGTATGACTGTCGCCACACACCACGGTCATGCCGGGCAGGGTGGCGCCGTTTTCCGGGCCAATCACGTGCACGATGCCTTGTCGTTTGGACATGAAGGGGAAGAAGGCGGCCGCGCCAAATTCATGGATGTTGGCATCGAGCGTGGTGATCTGCTCTTTGCTGATCGGGTCGGTGATGCCGTCGTAGCCCAGCTCCCAGCCGGTGGTGGGGGTGTTGTGGTCAGCGGTGGCCACGATGGAGCTGACCCGCCACACCTTGCGGCCAGCTTGGCGGATGCCTTCAAAGGCTTGCGGACTGGTGACTTCATGCACCAAATGGCGGTCGATGTAGAGGATGGCGGTGCCGTCTTCTTCGAGGTGGACGACGTGTTCGTCCCAAATCTTGTCGTAAAGGGTGCGTCCCATGTGGCGGGTCCTGGTCAGGCTGACGAGCGTGTCAGCGGGCTATTTTAAGTTTGCCAGGTATTGCTTGAATTCTTTGGCGGTTTCGGGGTGGCGCAAAGCCAATTCGACCGTGGCTTTGAGGAAGCCAATTTTGCTGCCGCAGTCGTAACGCACACCTTCATAGGCATAGGCGTACACCGCTTCTTGCTTGAGCAGGCTTTGAATCGCATCGGTCAGCTGGTACTCGCCGCCTGCGCCAGGTTGCAGTTGATCAATGTGCTTGAAGATCGAAGGCGTGAACACATATCGACCCACCACACCCAGGTTGGAGGGGGCTTTGTCGGGCGCGGGTTTCTCCACGATCTGCGACATCTTGGTCAGGCGGTCCCCGGCCAAGCTGCCAGCCACCACGCCATAGGAGCGGCTTTGCTCGGGCGCGATCGTCTCGACCGCCACGACCGAACTGCGGTAGTGCTCGTAGAGACCCACGAGTTGCTTCAACACGCCAGGTTGGTGGTCGAGCAAGTCGTCGGCCAAGACCACGGCAAAAGGCTCGTTACCCACCAAAGACGCCGCGCAATTGACCGCATGGCCCAAGCCCAGTGCCTCGGGTTGCCGAACATACACACAGTTGACATGGGCTGGCTTGATGTTGCGCACCAAGGTCAGCAGTTCGGTTTTTTGCTTGGCCTCGAGCTCATGCTCGAGCTCGAAGGATTTGTCGAAATGGTCTTCGATGCTGCGCTTGCTGCGCCCGGTCACGAAAATCATTTCGGTGATGCCCGCCTCGATGGCTTCTTCCACCGCATACTGAATCAGCGGCTTGTCAACCACACAAAGCATTTCCTTGGGGCTGGCCTTGGTGGCTGGTAAAAACCGGGTGCCCAAACCCGCCACCGGGAAAACCGCTTTGCGAACGACAGTCATGGTGGACTTTCAGCGTTTGTTCAGGGGGGGCACGTCGCGCTTGACCGAGCCAGTGAACAGTTGACGGGGGCGACCGATTTTGTATTCAGGGTCACTGATCATTTCATTGAGTTGGGCAATCCAACCCACGGTGCGGGCCAGGGCAAAGATACCGGTGAACAGATTGACCGGGATGCCGATGGCGCGCTGCACAATGCCGGAATAAAAATCGACATTGGGGTAGAGCTTGCGGCTGACAAAGTAATCGTCTTCGAGGGCGATTTTTTCCAGCGCTTTGGCGAGCTTGAACAAGGGGTCGTTTTCCAAGCCCAGTTCTTGCAGCACCTCGTCGCAAGTTTCTTGCATCAGCTTGGCGCGGGGGTCGTAGTTTTTGTAAACACGGTGGCCAAATCCCATCAGTTTGACGCCAGAGTTTTTGTCTTTGACTTGCTCCATGAACTCACCGACTTTGGCTATGCCGCCATTGGCTTGGATTTCTTCAAGCATGTTCAAGCAAGCTTCGTTGGCGCCACCATGGGCTGGCCCCCACAAACACGCCACGCCAGCGGCGATGGCGGCAAACGGGTTGGTGCCAGACGAGCCGCACAGGCGCACGGTGGAGGTGGAAGCGTTTTGCTCGTGGTCTGCGTGCAAGGTGAAGATACGGTCCATGGCGCGCTCGAGCACCGGGTTGACCACATAGGTTTCGCAAGGGGTGCCAAACATCATGCGAAGGAAATTGCCCGCGTAAGACAGGTCGTTTTGGGGATACAAGAAGGGCTGACCGACGCCGTATTTGTAAGCCATTGCGACCAAGGTGGGCATTTTGGCGATCAAGCGGATCGCGGCGACTTCGCGGTGCTCTGGGTTGTTGATGTCGGTGCTGTCATGGTAGAAGGCCGACAAGGCGCCGACCAATCCGGTCAACACCGCCATGGGGTGTGCATCGCGACGGAAACCGCGCAAGAAAAACTGCATTTGCTCGTGCACCATGGTGTGGTGGGTCACGGTGTGCGTGAAATCTTGCTTGCGCTGGGCGTTGGGCAACTCTCCGTAGAGCAACAAATGGCAGGTTTCCAAAAAGTTGCATTCGGCGGCGAGCTGTTCGATCGGATAGCCACGGTAGAGCAACTCACCCTTGTCACCGTCGATGTAAGTGATGGCAGATTGGCAAGACGCGGTAGACAAGAAACCCGGGTCGTAGGTGAACATACCGGTTTGGCCATAGAGCTTACGGATATCGATCACGTCGGGACCGATGTTGCCCTGGTAAACCGGCATCTCCATGCTGGGCTGGCCGTTGCTGAACTGTAGGGTGGCTTTGTAGTCGGCAAGTTTCATGGTCGTTTTCCTGTATTTTTTGATTTCAAAACTCAAGTTCGCAGCAAGGGCAAAAGGGCTGTCACTTCCGGGTTGCGCATCAGTGCTTGAAACATTTGGGCCTCGGGGTCGGTGGGTGGCAGTGGTTTGACTGGGCGGTTGAGCAAAATATCCAGCAAATCGTTGTCTGCCAAGGCCATCAGGGCGTACATGCCACGCGCCTGTCCTGCAGTGAGCGCATCCGCATGCCGGTTGAAAAACCGCTCGATGAACAAATCGTTTTCCAGCAAACCCCGGCGACAACGCCAGCGCAGTTTGCTCAAGCCTGCCGCAGACACCAGGGAGTCTGCCGGCAGTGCACAGAGTTCTTCATCCACCATCAAACCGCGCGGCTGATCATCAGTTCTTTGATCTTGCCAATCGCCTTCGTGGGGTTCAAACCTTTGGGGCAGACATCGACGCAATTCATGATGGTGTGGCAGCGGAACAAGCGGTAGGGGTCTTCGAGGTTGTCCAAGCGCTCAGCGGTGCCATGGTCGCGGCTGTCAGCGATGAAGCGGTAGGCCTGCAGCAAGCCGGCGGGGCCGACAAATTTGTCGGGGTTCCACCAAAAGGACGGGCAGCTGGTCGAGCAGCTCGCGCACAAAATGCATTCGTACAACCCATCGAGCTCTTCGCGCTCGGCGGGCGACTGCAAGCGCTCTTTTTCGGGCGGCAGGCTGTCGTTCATCAAATAAGGCTTGATGGAGTGGTATTGGTTGAAGAAATGGGTCATGTCCACGATCAGGTCGCGCACCACCGGCAGTCCGGGCAGCGGCTTCAAGGTGATCACGCCTGGCAAGGTCAGCATATTGGTCAAACAAGCCAAGCCGTTTTTGCCATTGATGTTCATCGCGTCCGAGCCACACACACCTTCGCGGCAAGAGCGGCGAAATGACAGGGTGGGGTCTTGCGCCTTGAGCTTCATGAGGGCGTCGAGCAGCATGCGTTCATGGCCGTCGAGTTCCACTTCGATGGTTTGCATATAGGGCTTGGCGTCCTTTTCAGGGTCGTAGCGGTAGATCTTGAAGGTGCGTTTCATTAGAAGGTCCTGACTTTGGGAGGAATGCTGTCGGTGGTGAGCGGTTGCAGCTTGACCGGCTTGTAGCTCATGCTGTTGCTGACGCTGTGCCACAGGCTGTGCTTGAGCCATTGCTCGTCGTTGCGGCCATTGGGGTGCTCGGGGCTGTCGGCGTAATCATTGACGGTGTGTGCGCCACGGCTTTCATGGCGGGCAGCCGCAGACACCATGGTGGCCTGTGCGCACTCGATCAGGTTTTCGACTTCCAAGGCTTCGATCCGGGCGGTGTTGAAGATCTTGGACTTGTCTTTCAAGCCAATCGCGTTGACCCGATCACGCAGTGCAGCGATTTGCTGCACGCCTTCGTCCATGCTGGCTTGGGTGCGGAAAACACCTGCGTGTTTTTGCATGCTGGTGCGCAAGTCGTTGGCCACATCTTGCGCGTATTCCCCCGAGCTGGCATGGTCCAGGCGGTTCAAGCGGGCCAGGGTGCGGTCAGCGGCGTCCGCTGGCAAGGGCTTGTGGTTTTTGTTTTTCTGGTGGAACTCGACGATGTGGTTGCCAGCGGCTTTGCCAAACACCAGCAAGTCCAGCAGGGAGTTGGTGCCTAAACGGTTGGCGCCATGCACCGACACGCAAGAACATTCGCCCACCGCATACAGGCCGTTGACCACCGCGTTGTGGTCGCTTGCGTTTTGGGTGACGACTTGGCCGTGGATGTTGGTGGGGATGCCGCCCATTTGGTAATGGATGGTGGGCACTACGGGGATCGGCTCTTTGGTGATGTCGACGTTGGCAAAGTTATGGCCAATTTCATACACCGAAGGCAGGCGCTTCATGATGGTGTCTGCACCCAGGTGATCTAACTTCAAGTGCACATAATCTTTGTTCGGTCCGCAACCGCGGCCCTCCTTGATTTCTTGGTCCATGCAACGCGACACAAAGTCCCGCGGCGCCAGGTCTTTGAGCGTGGGTGCATAACGCTCCATGAAACGCTCACCCAGGCTGTTGAGCAAAATCGCGCCTTCGCCACGGCAACCTTCGGTCAGCAGTACACCGGCACCGGCCACGCCAGTGGGGTGGAATTGCCAAAACTCCATGTCTTCTAAGGGGATGCCAGCGCGAGCGGCCATGCCCAAGCCGTCGCCGGTGTTGATGAAGGCGTTGGTCGAAGCCGCAAAAATACGGCCCGCACCACCGGTGGCCATCAACACGGTTTTGGCTTCCAGGATGTGCAGGTCGCCGGTTTCCATTTCCAAGGCGGTCACACCCACCACGTCACCTTCAGCGTCGCGGATCAGGTCTTGTGCCATCCATTCCACAAAAAAATTCGTGTTGGCTTTCAGGTTTTGTTGGTACAAGGTGTGCAGCATGGAGTGACCGGTGCGGTCGGCCGAGGCGCAAGCGCGTTGCACGGATTTTTCGCCGTAGTTGGAGGTGTGGCCGCCAAAGGGGCGCTGGTAGATCGTGCCGTCAGGGTTGCGGTCAAAAGGCATGCCCATGTGCTCGAGTTCGTAAACCACTTTCGGGGCTTCGCGGCACATGTATTCGATCGCGTCTTGGTCGCCCAACCAGTCAGAGCCTTTGACCGTGTCATAAAAATGGTAGTGCCAGTTGTCCTCGGACATGTTGCCCAAAGAAGCGCCGATTCCGCCTTGGGCAGCCACGGTGTGTGAGCGGGTGGGGAAGACCTTGGTCAACACCGCCACATTCAAGCCGGCGCGCGAGAGTTGCAGCGATGCTCGCATGCCAGAGCCGCCTGCGCCAACGATGACCACATCAAAGCGGCGACGGGGAATAGAAGAGCGTGTCATTGATCAAAATCTCCAAAGAACCTGAACCGCCCAGCCCATACAAGAGAGCAACCAGACGATGGTGAAAAGGTGAAGTGCCAGGCGCAATCCAACCGGCTTGATGTAGTCCATCCAAATGTCGCGCATACCCACCCAAACGTGATAGGTCATGGCCAAAAACACGCTGAAGGTCAGGGCTTTCATCCACTGGGGGTTGAAGATACCCGCCCATGTGTCGTAGCCGATTTCGCCTTGGGAAAAAATGAGTTGCACCAGCACCAGCAGGGTGAAAAGCGCCATCAAGGAGGCGGTTAAACGCTGTGCCAACCAGTCTCTCAGGCCATAGTGCGCACCGACCACCAGACGTTTGGAACCTATTTTATTTGTCATGTTCAGCTCCTGGGTTTCAATACAAGCCAAACAACTTGGCACCCAACAACACGGTCAGACCGATGCTGCAAACCAAGGTGAAGATGGCGCTGCTGCGGCCAAATTCTTTGCTGACCGAGTGGGTGGCATCCATGAAGAGGTGACGCAAACCCGCGATCAGGTGGTGCAGGTAGGCCCAAATCAAGGCCAGAGTGACCAGGCTGATGAACCAACCGGGGTACCAACCGATGCCGGCGTTGAAGGCCGCTTTGAATTTGGCAAATGAAATCTCTGAGGACAGGGATTTGTCAAACAGCCAGATGATGAAAGGCAGCAACACAAACATCAAGGCCCCGCTCACCCGGTGCAGGATCGAGACCCAGCCGGCGGGGGGCAGGCGGTAGGTGGGCAGGTCCTTGAAGGCGTTGATGTTGCGAAATTCAGGCCGTTGTTGGGCGTTGTCGGTCATGCTTCTGGCTTTCTCGTGGTCGTATCAGGAACGGGGTGGTGTCTTTGTCAGGGCTAAAAGAATTATTCTATTGCAATGCACAAAAATGACGGCTTCCTTGAATTTCTAATGAGTACCAATTAATTCAGTTCGTTGAGGTAGTGGTGGTGGTCAGTCCGGTAGACGCCAATGCGCCATTCCATCGGGATGTCTTGGTAAGTGAAGGACAGCCGCTCCACCCGCAGCAACGGTGTTCTGGCTTGGACTTGCAGCAAATGGGCTTGCTCCGGGTTGGGGCTGACCGCGCTCAGGCGCTCCTGGGCGCGCACCATGTGGATGCCAAACTCGGTCTCAAACAAGGCATACATCGGCCTGGTGTCGCTGCTGAGTCGCTCGGCAGTCAAACCAATGAAGGGGGCACCTGGCAGCCAAATGTCCTCGTAAATCGTGGGTGTGCCGTCAAAAGACAGGAC
>CAMCES010000067.1 GCA_945873925.1 Bordetella parapertussis | reverse complement strand
CATCGTGGCTGGCGGTGGCGTGGCCTTGTTGCGCGCCCGCCAAGCCGCTGGCACCATCAAAGGCGACAACGCCGACCAAGACGCTGGTATCAAGCTGGTGTTGAAAGCGGTCGAGTCTCCCCTGCGCGAAATCGTCTACAACGCCGGTGGCGAACCCTCTGTGGTGGTCAACGCTGTGTTGGCCGGCAAAGGCAACTATGGCTTTAACGCCGCCAACGACACCTATGGCGACATGATCGAAATGGGTATCTTGGACCCCACCAAAGTGACCCGTACCGCGCTGCAAAATGCAGCCTCAGTGGCCTCTTTGATGTTGACTACCGAAGCCATGATCGCTGAAGCACCCAAAGACGATGCAGGCCCCATGGGCGGCATGGGTGGTGGTGACATGGGTGGCATGGGCGGCATGGGTGGCATGGGCATGTAATTACCTCTTGTTGCCAGGCGCCCACAAGGCGCCGCTGCAATTGCCTCAACCCCGCAAGGTTCGCGCCTTGTGGGGTTTTTTTCAGAGTAACTCAAGACAAAACCGATACGAGTGATGTGATGCGCCAGCCAGACAAACTCTCCAGAGGCATCTGAGAGATTTGCTGCAGCTGCTGGTCAATTTCTCTTTCGCCTTGGTCGATCAAATGCGCCATGAACACAGATGCCACCCGAGAAAGCGCCTTGCTTTGTGCGTGCACCACAAACCAGCGGCGATTCAAGGGGTTGTTCGGCATGGGTAGCACCGCCAGCAAGCCCGCACGTATTTCAAGCGCACATGAGTGCAAAGACAAGTAGGCTGGCGCCAAGCCAGCAATGCACATTTGTTTGATGGACTCGTTGCTGGAGAGTTCAGACCCAATTTGCAGCTTCAAGCCTTCAGCTTTGAAAATCTGCTCCAAGGATGCTCGAGCGCCTGAGCCCTTTTCCCGCACCAACATCCGCGCATTGGCCAGCATCTCCATGCTGACATGCGGGTACTTCATCAAAGGGTGATGAGGCGAGGCCAAAAAAGCCGTTGGGTTATTGGCAAAACTTTGGGCCATCACCTTGATGTCCTCGGGAGGATTTCCCATGACTGCCAAATCGATTTCATCAGCGGCAATGCTGCGCACAATCTCCTCTTTGTTGGCCACTTGTAATTTCAGTTTGACGCTGGGGTGCGAATTCACAAAATTGACCAATACATGAGGCAACCAATATTCCGCCGTGGTCACCGAGCCGATGCGCAAGGTGCCTGAAAAGTCGCCCAAATATGACTCCATTTCATCGCTGATTTCTTGCCACAAGTTCAACATGCGCTCGCTCAAAACCAATAGCTTTTGACCCGCGTCTGTCAGTCGAACGCCGCGACCGGCGCGGCTGATCAACTTTGTGCCAACAGCAGCTTCGAGGTTGGCCAGTTGAATGGAGGTTGCTGATTGACTCAAAAAAAGCTCGGAAGCTGCCATGCTGACATTGCCAGAACGAGCGACTTTTTGGAAAGTGAGTAAGTGCTTGATATTTGATGATTTTTGAAGTGACATGTTGCTACTTATAGCGGTATTTCAGGAAAATGATATTTATTTTTTTAATATTTATTAAAAAATATTTAATTTTATTTATTTTTTTTTTTTACTTACCATGCACATCCCTGACACTTCTTTTTGCCTAAACACCTGATGACAAAAGGAATTTTTCAACTATGGAGACAATATGGACACAAAGAACGAGCACAGCAGGAGAGATTTTTTAGGTCTGACGGGTAAAGCCGGTTTATCAACCTTGGTGGCCAGCGCAGCTGGCATCAACCTAGGTGTTATCGATTTGGTCCACGCCGGATCCAAAAAGGTGACACCCTTCAGAATGGCCATGATCAGTGACTCTCACTTGTACAGCCAAGACGGCCACAAATTCGACTTGCAACTTGAAGATGCCGTCGCTCAAGTCAACGCATTAGAAATCCAACCTGACTTTGTGCTCTACGGCGGCGACATTGCCCAAAACGGCACAGAGGACCAATTGGCCAAAGGTAAAAAAATCTTGGCCAATCTGAAACCCAAAATGATGGTCATTCCAGGCGAACATGACTGGTACTTGGACATGGGTGCAGCCTGGAAAGGTATGTTTGGTCGGGACTACTGGTCTTTTGATCACAAAGGCGTCCATTTCATTGGTTTTAACTCCATTTTGGTCAAGGACTTCTGGACCGACAAGGGTCTGACCAACAAGCAACGCATGGAAGCCATGGAAATGCTCGAAGGCCCCATTGGCGGTCTGTGGGGAATTCAAGCCGAACAATTGGAATGGTTGAAAAAGGATGTGGCCAAATTGTCACCAGACACACCGGTTGTCACCTTCAGCCATTCACCGCTGTGGGACTACTATCCCCGTTGGAATTTCCAAACTTCTGACGCACCTGAAATTCGCAAAATTCTGTCTAAGTTCGTCAATGTGACATCCTTCCACGGTCATGTCCATCAGACCATCTACAACAAAATCGGCAATATGACCTCCATTGGTGCCATGAGCACTTCATGGCCATGGCCTTATCCACCTGTCAATGTCAAGTACCCTGAAAGCCAGCAATACCGTGCTGACCCAGGTAATGAACAAGATGGCATGGGAACTTTGCAAGCTTCGTTCAGTGCAAACGGCGGCAAAGCACAGCACTTGCCTTTCGCTGACTCCCTGACACCATTCCTCAAGAATGGCATAAAAATCTAATCACATTCTCGTTGTGTGGCCCGCAGTGTGTCGGGCCGCTTTTTCATAAATCCATAAAAGGAGGCGTTCATGAAAAAAAATAATATCCTCAAATCTTTGACTGGTTCCATCCTGTTAACGATTGCAACATCAGCGGTGTATTTTCAAGCTGGCGCAAGAGAACCTTTCACCAAAGATGAACTCAAAGCGCAAGAAAAAAAGCTGCTTGCAGCAGTAGAAGAGGGTTACAACATATGGCACGGCAGTAACCCAACAACGCAAAACAACGGTTTGGCTTGTGGCAACTGTCATCCAGATGCTGCAGCGTCAAATCCACAAACCTTCCCCAAATACCACACGGCCTTCGATAGGGTGGTCACTTGGCGTGAAATGGCCAATTGGTGTATTCAAAACCCCCAAGGTGGCAAGGCTTTGGATGTGAGCGGGCCTGAAATGCTTGCCATTGAAGCCTACGCCTTTAATCTTCATCGTGGATTACCCATTGAACCAGGTCTTGCAAGTCGTCAAACCAGACCGGTCAAAGTTGATTACGGTAAAGGTTTTCCAAGCAAGCCCACTGGCATTGGTTTTGACACCAAGTAAATCCCAAAGCTCCTAATCTTGCAAGCTTCCAAGCACCTCATCAGAGTATTTTGTGCATATTCGCTCAATACTTTTTGCGCATCTTTTCTTTTTTGGGGTAACTTGGTTTTTGCTCAGCAGATCTGTGATCAGGCAGTTACTGAGATTCCTTTGCATATTCAGGCAGATGAACGAGGCTGGGTCTTTGATTACCGAGCACGCTTGCAGTGGCAAAGGTGTGCAATTGGACAAACTTGGGTAGACCAGCAATGCATCGGCAAAGCTGAAGCCATGACTTATTTTCAGGCTGTCAGCACAGTTAACGAACTGAATCGTCAAAGTATTGACGGATTCAATGACTGGAAGCTACCTCATCTCAAAGATTTGGCTTTCATTGCAGAGCAGCACTGCCGCAATCCACGCGTCAGGTTGGAATGGTTCCCAAACTTTCCCCCTGGTGTTTTTTGGAGCCGTTACACACGCATCGTCAATGACTTTGACCCGCATGTGTTCACCATGGATTTTGGCTTTTCTGGTGTTGCTTTAAAACATCCCGAAGAATCGTATTTTGTGCGACTGGTTCGGAAACTTCACTAACCATCCCTTTTGATCCACATGAAAAATCTCAATCGACGCATCTTTTTGATCCATTCAGCCGCACTCACAGGCGCTACTTTAGCCACTCAGGTATCCGCATCCGAAAAGAAGATGAAAGCTGCAGCGCCTGGTGAAAAACTCTCTGAAGCGGATTCATATCCCAAGTCCATGGGCTTCAAATTGGACTCCAAAAACGTTGATAAAACCCGTTATCCACGTCACACCACTGAGCAATATTGCAGCAGATGCCAACTCTACGAAGGCAATGCCACCGAGGGTGAATGCTCCTTTTACGGCGGTCGGATCGTGCCCGCAGCCGGTTGGTGCAAAAACTTCAAGTTGAACAAAGCTGCTGCCTGAGCACAGACCCCGATTGGCCGCCCCCAGTGGCTGGGGGCGGCCAAGATATTGAAAATTTAACCAACCCCCATATAAATAATTAATTTATATTCATAAATTACATATTGACTATAAATGGTGTCAACTTATCATGACACATAGATTCTTTATGAATTTTCTAATTTTCATTCATACGCCAATCAGCAGGGGGGGTCCATGTTCAATCTTTTCGTCAAAGCTTTTTCGCTAAGTCGCATTCCCCTGCGGTCTTGTTTTTGGATCAGCGTGCTGTTTCTGTTGTCTGCGTGTGAAGGTCCCACCTCGGTGCAGCGCGGTTACCGCGGCACCAGCATGCTGCAAATTTACCAACCCAGTGTGCTGGCTGCCAACGCTGCTATTCATGAAATCCCCGAACCCGAGCCAGTTGACCCGCCAGAGCCTGATGCCCAGCCAGTCAATGAACTGTACGAAAACGTTCAAGTGCTCAATGACTTGTCAGCCCTGGAGTTTTCTCGTTTGATGGCCGCAATGACCACTTGGGTCGCACCGGAAGAGGGCTGCAAGTATTGTCACAACACGAAAAACCTAGCCTCTGATGAAAAGTACACCAAGGTGGTGGCCAGGCGCATGCTACAAATGACTCGCAATTTAAATGGCCAATGGAAAAGCCATGTCCAAAACACTGGCGTGACCTGCTGGACCTGCCACCGAGGACAAGCGGTACCCAGCGGAGACTGGTTCAACAACCCAGGTCTGCCGCATTCACCGGGCAACATGCTGGGTGACAAAGCAGGTCAAAACACCCCCACCATGGCTGAGGTGGCTAATTCTTCCTTGCCTTACAACCCCCTGAGTACTTATTTAGTCCATGGTGAACACAACATCCGCATTCAAGGCACACAGGCGTTGGCGGGCGACAACCGACGGTCCATCAAACAGGCTGAACATACCTATGGCTTGATGATCTATATGTCTACCTCCTTGGGGGTGAATTGCACTTATTGCCACAACACCCGCGCCATGGGCGACTGGAGTGCCAGTACCCCCCAACGTGTGACTGCCTGGCATGGCATCCGAATGGTGCGGGACATCAACAGCAATTACCTGGCCGAATTGGCGCCATTGTTCCCCCCCTACCGCTTGAGTGAACAAGGCGACTTTCCGAAGGTCGGTTGCGCCACCTGCCACAAAGGTGCCTACAAACCGTTGTATGGTGTGAGCATGTTGCCCGACTATCCAGAGCTTGCCAACAGCATCACCTATGACTCATCCTCTTTGCTTAACCCAGCCTACATCACCAACCCATCCAAGTAAGTGCGCTTGGTTCGCCTGCCTTTTCTGCCTGGCCATGGGCTGGCAAGCCAAAGCCCTGAGCGCTTCACCCTCAGCTGACTGGCAAGTCGGCATGGGTCCTGCGGCATCGCTGTCTGCAGCGCCAGTCCAAGCTTCGGCGATCCAAAGGGACGGGCAGTGGTACCAAATCCCAAGCCTTCGCGAGGTGACAAGTGTTGTCTTGATCGAAGCCTTGAACCAGGCGGATGTGGTGTTGTTGGGCGAACTGCATGACAACCCTCGTCACCACAGCCTGCGTGGGGAGTTACTGGAAAGCCTGGCACACCGGCCAATCACTTTAGTGGCAGAGCACTTGCCCCATGGCCAAAGCTTTAAGTCACGGATCGGTGTGCTGGCAGATTTGCAAGCGGCGGGTTTTGATGACAAGGCTTGGCAATGGCCGCTGCACCAACCGCTGTTTGAAACGGTATCGCGTCTGAAACTGCCCATGGTCGGGGGCAACCTCAGCAATCAAGCGGTCAAATCGGTTTACGCGAGCAAGGGCGACGCCACACCAGCGGTGTTCAAAGCGCTTTTGACACAATCCCCTTTGAGCACAGGGCAACAACAAGCCTTGCGTGACGAGATCGACCAAGGCCACTGTGGTGCTTTGCCCGCCTCGCAGTTGGACAACATGATCGCGGTGCAGCGCGCCCGGGACGCTGCCATGGCACAAGTCGCCTTGCAACACCTGCCTGCGGTGGTGCTGGCAGGCAATGGCCATGTGTGGAAACACTTGGGCGTGCCACAAATCTTGCAAGCAAACCGACCAGACTTGAAGACCGTGAGCGTGTTGTTCATGGAGCAAGCGCCTGATCAAACGCCTGCGCAAAGGCAGGCCTGGTTGCAAAGGCTGGCGCCACAGGCCGATTGGGTCTGGGTAGGCCCAGTCATGGCGCAGCGCTCTGACCCCTGCTTGGCTTTCAAAGCCAAGCCCTGAAACTCAAGCCTGCATCAAGGCTTCGAGTTTGCGCACATCGGCGCAAAAAGCGCGAATACCCTCTGCCAGCTTATCGCTGGCCATGGCATCTTCATTCAATGCCAAACGAAACTGCGCTTCGTTCAGTGTCAGCCGTTCGATGGGCGTTGCTTGCGCTTGCGCCAGACTGAGGCTGGCTGCGAGCGGTGCGGTCTGGGCTTGCAACTGCGCCAGCAACTCTGGCGCAATGGTGAGCAAATCGCAGCCAGCCAGCGCGGTGATTTGCCCGATGTTGCGAAAGCTCGCCCCCATCACCTCGGTGGCCACACCATGCTGCTTGTAGTAGTTGTAAATATGGCGAACGCTTTGCACGCCTGGGTCATTCGCGCCAGCACGCTCTTCCTCTTTCCAGGCCTCGCCCGCCGCCTTTTTGTGCCAGTCGTGAATCCGCCCGACAAACGGGGAAATGAGCTTGACACCGGCTTGCGCACAGGCCGCGGCCTGTGAGAAAGCAAATAACAAAGTGAGGTTGGTGTGAATGCCTTCTTTTTCCAGCACCGCAGCGGCTTGGATACCCTCCCAGGTGGCCGCGATTTTGATCAGCACACGTTGCTGGCTATCGATGCCTTGACCCTGGTAGAAAGCGGTGATTTGACGGGCCCTCGCCACCGTGGCGTCGGTGTCAAAACTCAAACGCGCGTCCACCTCGGTGGAGACGCGTCCAGGGATGAGCGCCAAGATCTGGCAACCAAAACGCACCAGCAAATGGTCCATCACTTGGTCGAGCGGCGCACCACGGTGCGCATTCAAAGTCTCGTGCAGCAAGCG
>CAMCES010000066.1 GCA_945873925.1 Bordetella parapertussis | reverse complement strand
CCGCAGGCCACAAAGTGCGCTTTTTCGCGGGCGCGGTCTTGCGCCACCGCCACCGGCTCGGCACCCGGTGCGCATGGCAAGCTCAAACCCAGTTGACGCAGGGCCTCGGCGGGCACGTTTTCAAATTCGGTGGTGATGGCTTGGCATTGCGCAGCCATTTGCGCCAAGCCCTGGGGGTCGAGGTAGTCGGCGCACACATGCACATGGCTGACCCAACCAGCCGGGCTGTGCGCATCCGGGTCGAGCACCGCGGTGCGGTAGCCCAGGCTTTGCGCGGCATGGCTCCACATCCGGCCCAACTGCCCGCCACCCAACACGCCCAGCATCGCCCCTGGCAACAAGGCTTTCAAGGGGCGGGAGGCACGGCCATGGCACGTGCGGCGTCGGTTTGTTGTTGGCGAAACGCCAGCAGCGCTTGCTGCAGTCTGGGGTCAGCGTGCGCCAACAGGGCCACGGCAAACAACGCCGCGTTGGCCGCGCCTGCTGCACCGATGGCAAAAGTCGCGACCGGCACGCCCTTGGGCATTTGCACCATGCTGTGCAACGAGTCCACCCCTTGCAAATGCTTGCTGGCCACCGGCACACCCAGCACGGGCAGCGTGGTTTTGGCCGCCAACATGCCTGGCAGGTGAGCCGCACCGCCTGCCCCCGCGATGATGGCACGCAGGCCACGGGCTTGGGCCGTTTCGGCGTAGGCAAACATGTCGTCTGGCATGCGGTGGGCCGAGACCACGCGGGCCTCAAAGCCGATGCCGAAGTCTTGCAAGATTTGCGTGGCGTGCTGCATGGTGTCCCAGTCAGAGCTGGAGCCCATGACCACACCGACAAGAATGGGGTTCATGATGAGGGGGCAGTGAACTGCGGGTAAGCTTATGCGTTGAGAGAAAGCCTCAGCCCTGACGGGCTTTGGCATGTTGGTGAATTGATTTTATTCCCCCTGGAACCAAGCCCTATGATTGACGTGACCGTTGCCAATTTCGAAGCCGAAGTGATCCTGGCTTCTTCCCAAGTGCCAGTGCTGGTGGATTTTTGGGCGCCGTGGTGCGGCCCGTGCAAATCCCTGGGCCCTGTGTTGGAAAAACTCGAGGTGGAATACGCCGGCCGCTTCAAGCTGGTCAAGATCAACTCGGATGACGAGCAGCAACTCTCGCAAGCTTTTGGCATCCGCAGCATTCCCACCTGTGTGTTGCTCAAAGACGGCAAGCCCGCAGACGGTTTCATGGGTGCATTGCCCGAAGGCAAGGTGCGTGAGTTTTTGGACAAACACCTGCCCAGCGAGGGCGAGTTGATCGCGCAAGAAGAACTCAGCCAAGCCGAGGCCCTGTTGGCGCAAGGCGACACCGACACCGCGCTGGCCAAATTGCAAGAAGCCTTGGCGATCAACCCGGCGAATGACGACGCCCGCTTTGACTACATCAAGTTGTTGATGGCCACGGGCGAGCTGGACCAGGCCAAAGACGCTTTGGCGCCAGCCTTGGTGCAAATCCCGCTGCAATGGCGCTTTGAGGCACTGAAGCACTGGTGGGAGGCGCTGAATTTCGCCACCACCGATGAGCGCGGGCAGTGGGCCGTGGAACAATTCGATGCGCTGATCGAGCAAAACAAACGCGACTTCGACACCCGCTTGGCCAAGGCCCGTTGGCTGATGGCCGCGGCCGACTGGACAGCCGCCATGGACGAGTTGCTGGAGATCGTCATGCGCGACAAAACCTGGGGCGAGGAAGCCGCGCGCAAAAACCTGGTGGCGATTTTGGAGCTGCTGACCCCGCCCAAGGCCAAAGGCGACGCGCCCGTGCCTGGCAAATCGGCCGGTGGCATCGAGCTCACCGGCAAAGCCACCGCGCTGGAGGACCCGCAGGCCGAGTTGGTGTCCAAGTACCGCCGCCGTTTGAGCATGGCCTTGAACTGAGTCAAAGTATGGGCGTCAAGCCCTTGGCGAACAAGCGGCCACTCAGCCCTTCAACCGCGCCCACGCCTCTTGGTATTTGTCCGCCGTGAGTGAAATCACTTCCGATGGCAGGGCCGGCGCTGGCGCTTGTTTGTCCCAAGCGGCACCACCGACTTGCGCGGTCTCCAGCCAGTCGCGCAAATACTGCTTGTCAAAGCTGGGTGGGTTCATGCCCTCGGTATAAGCATCCGCTGGCCAATAACGGGATGAATCAGGCGTCAGCACCTCGTCCATCAGCACCAAGCTGCCCTCGGGGCTCAGTCCAAACTCGAACTTGGTGTCGGCGATGATGATGCCCTTGGCGGCGGCGATGTCATAAGCCGCTTCGTACAGCGCAATGCTGATACTGCGGATGCGCTCGGCCAGGTCTGGGCCGATCATGGCAGCGGTTTGCGCGAAGCTGATGTTCTCGTCATGCTCGCCCATCTCGGCCTTGGCTGCAGGCGTGAAGATCGGCTCAGGCAAGCGGGACGCGTTTTTCAAACCCGCGGGCAGCGGCATGCCGCAGACCGATTGGCTTTCTTGGTATTCCTTCCAGCCGCTGCCGGCCAAATAACCGCGCACCACGGCTTCGACCGGAATCGGTTTCAAGCGGCGCACCAGCATCGAGCGTTGCAGGACAAACGGTTTTTCCGCGTCCGACACCACGGTCTCTGGCGCGACGCCGGTCAGATGGTTGGGGCAAATGTGACCCAGTTTGTCAAACCAAAACAGCGCCATTTGGGTGAGCAGCGCGCCTTTGCCGGGAATGGGTTCGCCCATCACCACGTCAAATGCGCTGATGCGGTCCGAGGCCACCATCAAGATGCGGTCGTCACCCACGGCGTAGTTGTCGCGCACCTTGCCGCGTGCCAACAAAGGAAGCGAGCCGAGGGTATGGGTGTGCAGGGCAGGGTTCAAGAGTTCGCGCATAGAGACTAAAGCCATGGAGAGGGTTTCTTGGACACTGAAAAGGGTTAGACCACGCGGCTGATCTTGAGCATGTTGGTGCCCCCGGGTGAGCCCATCGGTTCGCCACAGGTGATGGCGTAGACATCGCCAGCGCCCATGATGCCGCGCTTTTTCAAATGCGCTTCGGCCTGGGCCAAGGCGGTGTCGCGGTCGGTGCTGGTGTCCATCAACAAGGCGTGGACATTGCGGTACAGCGCCATGCGGCGTTGGGTGCGCTCGGTGGTGGTCAGTGCGTAGATCGGGATGTGGATGCGGTGACGGCTCATCCACAAAGGCGTGGAGCCAGACTCGGTCAGCGCCACGATCGCTTTCGCGCCCAAGTGGTGGGCGGTGAACAAGGCGCCCATGGCGATGGTTTGGTCGATGAACTGAAACTGCTTGCCGGTGAAATCGGCGTCCAGTGCCACGTCCTCGGCCTCTTCGGCGGCTTTGCAGATTTGCGCCATTTGCTGCACCGTCTCCAAGGGGTATTTGCCCACCGCCGTCTCGGCGCTGAGCATCACCGCGTCGGTGCCGTCGAGCACCGCGTTGGCCACGTCACTCACCTCGGCGCGGGTGGGCACCGGGTTGGTGATCATGCTCTCCATCATTTGCGTGGCGGTGATCGCCACCTTGTCCATCTCACGCGCCATTTTGATCATGCGCTTTTGCAGGGCTGGCACAGCCGCGTTGCCCACCTCCACCGCCAAGTCGCCGCGCGCGACCATGATGCCGTCGCTGGCTTTCAAAATCTCTTCCAAATGCGGGATGGCCTCAAAGCGCTCGATCTTGGCGATCAAGCCGGGTTTGTGCTTGAAAGGCTCGGCCGCCACATTGCACAACTGGCGTGCCATTTCCATGTCGGTGGCGTTTTTCGGAAAGCTCACCGCCACATAGTCGGCTTGGAAAGACATGGCGGTTTTGATGTCCTCCATGTCTTTGCCAGTGAGGGCGGGCGCGGTCAGGCCGCCGCCTTGTTTGTTGATGCCCTTGTTGTTGGACAGCTCGCCACCCATTTTCACGGTGGTGTGCACTTGCTCGCCTTTGACCGCGTCCACCGTCAGCACGATCAAGCCGTCATTGAGCAGCAGCAGGTCACCCGCTTTCACATCGCGCGGCAACTCTTTGTAGTCCAGCCCCACGCCCTGCAGGTCGCCGGGTTCGGTGCGGGAGGCGTCCAGCACAAACCGGGCCCCCGCTTCGAGCATGACCTTGCCTTCGGCAAATTTGCCCACCCGGATCTTGGGGCCTTGCAAATCGGCCATAATCGCCACCACCTTGCCGGCGCGCTTGGCGGCCTCGCGCACCATGCCGGCGCGATCCACATGGTCTTGCGCCTTGCCGTGGCTGAAGTTCAAGCGAACCACATTGACCCCGGCTTTGATCATCTGTTCGAGTACGGCGATGTCGCTGGAGGCGGGGCCCAAGGTGGCGACGATTTTGGTGGCATGTAACGGCATGGTTGATCCCTCGTTCGAGCAACTATTGTCACACGCGGGCCATGCCTGGCGGGCGCCGCCGTTTGACAGAAAACAGCAGCCACACTCTCGAATTTCGAAAGCAGCAGACGCTGCGCTTTGGCCACCGCTTGCCTACAGTGCAAGGCATGAACAGCCCCCGTTTTGACTTTGAATCCCTGTTTCACAACAGTGCCCACCCTGGATTGCAGGCCTTGGCCCAACAAGGCCAAGTCCGTCACTATCGCAAAAACACCTTGCTGATTCAGCAAGGAGATGCCTGTCATGCCATTTACCTGGTGTTGGCTGGGCGCCTGCGGGAGTTTGCCGTCTCCAGCGACAGCAAGCCCCGCGAAATCACGCTGTCGGTGGTCGGTGCCGGGCAAGTGCTGGGCGCAACCGCCTTGGACGGCGGTCCGCAGTGCTCCAGCGTCTTAACCCTCACCCCGGTCAGCTGCGCGGTGGTCAGCCGCGACGCCGCGCTCTCGGTCATCCGCCACAACCCTGCCTTGGCCATGGACATGCTGCAGCTGGCCTTGCAGCGCTTGCGTTTGGCTACCGAAACCACCTGTTTGGCCTTGTTCTCCGATGCTTACAGCCGACTCAGCGCACTGCTGCAACGCCAACAAGCGCAACGCGAGGCCTTGGCTGCGCCGCCGATCATGCCCATGACCCATGCCCAAATGGCCCAGCAGATCGGCTGCAGCCGGGAAATGGTCAGCCGCATCCTCAAAGAACTGGTCACTGGCGGTTATGTGGTTCGCGAACCCGACAAGGTTTACCGGGTCTGCAAGCAATTACCCATGCGCTGGTAAGGGCGGTGGCTTGGGAGCTAAATGGCTACAATGCGCGATTGAATGTGAAAAATGACAAAGTCATTTGACATAAGGTATCCAACCTTTTTTGTGCATTTTGGCCACCCACTTTATGACCCACCTCGAAGAACCCATTGACCCGAACCAGCCGATGCCCCACCGCAAAGTGATCCGCGAATGGTTGGTACCCCTGTCTGACCGCATCACATTCGGCGCCATTGCCCTGCTGTTGCTGGACTACGCCATTTGGGCGGCTTTTCTGGCTGGCACCTTGTTGTTTGAAGCTTGGTGGGCAAAATGGCTTTGCGGCTTGGCGATGGGTTTCACCATTGGCCGCTTGTTCATCATTGGACACGACGCCTGCCACCAAAGTTTGACGCCCCATCGTGGTCTCAACAAATGGCTGGGCCGGATCGCATTCTTGCCCTCGCTCACCACTTTCAGCCTGTGGGACATCGGTCACAACGTGGTACACCATGGCTACACCAACCTCAAAGGCTTTGACTTTGTCTGGGCGCCGCTCACCCGAGAAGAATTTGCCAAGCTGAGTTTCATGGGCCGCATGCTTGATCGGATTTACCGCAGCGGCTGGGCGCCAGGCCTGTACTACATGATCGAAATCTGGTGGAAAAAAATGGTGTTCCCCAGCGCCAAGGAAATGCCGACCCGCCGCGCCATCTTCACCAAAGACAGTTTTTTGATCACCGCCTTTGCCGCGGTTTGGTTGGGTGTCATCGTGGCTACCGCCTTGACCACCAACCAATCGGTTTGGTGGCTGCTGTTCTGCAGTTTTGCCGTGCCCTTCTTGTTTTGGTGCGCCATGATCGGTTTCGTGGTCTATGTGCATCACACCCATGTCAAGGTGTCTTGGCATGACGACCGCAGCGCATGGGCCAAAGCCCAGCCCTTTGTGTCTACCACGGTGCACCTGACTTTCCCCCTGAAGATCGGCGCGCTGATGCACCACATCATGGAGCACACCGCCCACCATGTGGACATGAGCATCCCTCTTTACCGCCTGAAGCAAGCTCAAAACAAGCTCGAAACCTTGTTGCCCGGGCGCATCATCGTGCAGCCGTTTTCCTGGCGTTGGTATTTCCAAACCGCGCGTGACTGCAAGCTGTATGACTTCACCCGCCAGTGCTGGACCGACTACAAAGGCCGCGCCACCAGCTCACCGCCTGCCGGCTTGACCGCGGCTTAGGCGGCGGCCCGCTTCATCAGTATTTCAAACGCGGGCAGGGTTTTGCCTTCGAGCACCTCGAGGAAGGCGCCGCCGCCTGTGGATATGTAGCCGATCTGCGGCTCGATGCGGTACTTGGCAATCGCCGCCAAGGTGTCGCCGCCGCCGGCGATGCTGAAGGCCGACGAGTCGGCAATCGCGTGTGCCACCACCTTGGTGCCGTTCTCAAAAGCCGCGAACTCGAACACCCCCATCGGGCCGTTCCACACAATGGTGCCGGAGGACTTGAGCTGCGCGGCCAATCGGGCAGCAGTGTCGGGGCCGATGTCCAAGATCAAATCGTCGTCTTCCACCTCGGAGGCTTTTTTCACGCTGGCCGGCGCATCCGCGCCAAAACTTTTGGCGCAGACCACATCGGTGGGGATCGGCACTTCCGCACCCCGCGCTTTCATGGCCTCGATCACCGCGTTGGCCTCACCCACCAAATCCGGCTCGGCCAAGGACTTGCCAATCTTCATGCCCGCAGCCAGCATGAAGGTGTTGGCGATGCCGCCGCCGACGATCAGCTGGTCCACATTCTTGGCCAGTGCTTGCAAAATCGTGAGCTTGGTGCTGACCTTGCTGCCTGCGACGATGGCCGCCAGCGGGCGCTTGGGATTGGCCAGGGCCTTGGTGATGGCGTCGATTTCCGCCGACAGCAAAGGCCCCGCGCAAGCGACGGCGGCAAACTGCGCGATGCCGTAGGTCGTGCCCTCGGCGCGGTGCGCAGTGCCAAACGCGTCGTTGACATAGATGTCGCACAAGGCGGCCATCTTGCGCGCCAGCGCTTCACTGTTCTTTTTCTCGCCGGGGTTGACGCGGCAGTTCTCCAGCATCACCACTTGACCGGGCGCCACCGTCACGCCATCGACCCAATCGGGCAACACAGGCACGTCGCGACCGAGCAATTCGCCCAAGCGCTTGGCCACCGGCGCCAAGGAGTCTTCCGGCTTGAACTCGCCTTCGGTCGGACGGCCCAAATGGCTGGTCACCATGACCGCAGCACCTGCAGCCAAGGCCATTTCGATGCAGGGCACGGAGGCGCGGATGCGGGTGTCCTCGCTGATGCCACCGTGGTCATCGAACGGGACGTTCAAGTCGGCGCGGATGAACACGCGTTTGCCTTTGGCGGAGCCTTGGGCACAGAGGTCTGCGAAGCGATGGATGTGCAT
>CAMCES010000065.1 GCA_945873925.1 Bordetella parapertussis | reverse complement strand
GCTGTTCGCCAAGCCCTGCTGGCGTGGCCAGCGCCGCCCCGTTTCACCCTGGAAGAACTGCCCTACCTTGCCCACCCCAGCTTTGACCAGATGCTGGCCGAGCAGGACCTGAACTTGGTGCGCGGTGAGGACTCGATGGTGCGGGCGATTTGGGCGGGCAAAGCGTTTTTGTGGCAAATCTATCCGCAACACGACGGGGCGCATGGGCCCAAGCTGCAAGCGTTTTTACAAGCCAGCCAAGCCCCGCCGGTGGTGGTGCAAGCGCACCTGGCTTGGAACGCGGATCAGGCCATGGCGCTGCCAGCGCTGACCCCCAGCGTGATGGCCGAGTGGACCGCTTGGGCAGTGGCTTTGCGCTTGCGTTTGGCTGCCGAAGCCGACCTGCTGACCCGTCTGGAAGGCTTCGTGGCGGCGCACGGCTAAAATAGCCGGTTTTCCAAGCCACACACCTTTTATGAAAATCGCTCAAGAAATTCGCGCCGGTAACGTCATCATGCACGGCAAAGACCCGATGGTCGTGCTCAAAACCGAATACAGCCGTGGTGGCCGCAATTCCGCTACCGTGCGCATGAAGCTCAAAAGCCTGATTGCCAACTTCAACACCGAAGTGGTTTTCAAGGCTGACGACAAGATGGACCAAATCGTGCTCGACAAGAAAGAGTGCACCTACTCTTACTTTGCCGACCCCATGTATGTCTGGATGGACACCGAGTTCAACCAGTACGAGGTGGAAAACGAAAACATGGGCGACTCGCTCAACTACCTCGAAGACGGCATGGCCGCCGAAGTGGTGTTCTACGACGGCAAAGCGATTTCTGTGGAATTGCCCACCAGCGTGGTGCGCGAGATCACCTGGACCGAGCCCGCGGTCAAAGGCGACACCTCAGGCAAGGTGCTCAAGCCCGCCAAGATCTCCACAGGCTTTGACATCAATGTGCCGATTTTTGTGGCGCAAGGCGACAAGGTCGAGATCGACACCCGCACGGCCGAATACCGCAAGCGCGTTTAAACGCTCAGTGCCCAGCAAAAAACCGCCAGCCCCAAGGGGTTTGGCGGTTTTTTTATTTCTTGAGTTTGATGGCGAAAGACAGCCAACCGACCATCAAGGCAATCAAGGCACAGGCGAAAAGCTTGGCGCTGGCAGACAGAGCGCCGCTGTCAGGCAGGATCATGTTGAGAGCCAGCGTGATGCTGACCACCATGCCCAAAAAACCGGCGAGTTTGGAAATGGCATCCTTGGCATCGTGGAAGGTGGGGAGAAACATGGCCGTCATCCTTGTTGAGATTGGTGCAGTATTGTGCTTTTCAGCCACCCAATAGCCTAGGGTTTTCACTGATTAGCAAAGCAAATCGGCCATTGAATCAGTCGTTTTCGCCCGATCCCAGTGAGTCCAGTGCATCCAGGGGTAACCTCGCCAAAGCCTCGGCCTCAGGCAAGGCCTCTACACCCTTTAATACCCGACGCATTTGTTTGCTGCGGGTGTCGGCGCGGTCCAGGGTGTCGGCGGCTTTTTGCACCTGCTCACGCACCTTGGCCACCCACTCGCCGTAACGATCAAACTCGGTCTTGACTGCGCCCAAGACCTTCCAAACCTCGGAGGCCTGCTTCTCCAAAGCCAGGGTGCGAAAGCCCATGTGCAAACTGTTCAAAATGGCCAGCAAGGTCGTGGGGCCCGCCAGCGTAACGCGGTAATCGCGCTGCAAGCTGTCCATCAAGCCAGGGCGGCGCAGCACCTCGGCATACAGGCCTTCAACCGGCAAAAACAAAATCGCAAAGTCAGTGGTGTGAGGCGGTGCCAAATAACTTTCGGCAATGCTTTTGGCTTCGTTGCGGATGCGCACCTCCATGGCCTTGGCCGCGGCTTCGGCGCCCAGCACATCGGCGCGGTCTTGTGCGTCCAGCAGGCGTTCATAGTCTTCGCGCGGGAACTTGGCGTCAATCGGCAGCCACACCGTGCTGCCGTCGTCGCTGCGCCCCGGCAGCTTGATGGCAAAGTCCACTCGCTGGTTGCTGCGTGGTTTGGTTTCCACTTGCTTGCCGTACTGCTCGATGGTGAGCACTTGCTCGAGCAAGGCTTCGAGTTGTACCTCACCAAAAATGCCACGGGTTTTGACATTGTTCAAGACCCGCTGCAAATCACCCACGCCTTGGGCCAAGGTTTTCATGTGGCCCAGGCCTTGGTGCACTTGCTCTAATCGCTCGGCCACCTGCTTGAAGCTCTCGCTCAAGCGTGCTTCCAGGGTGGTTTGCAGCTTCTCATCGACGGTCTTGCGCATCTCGTCGAGCTTGGCGACGTTGGTTTGCTGCATCTGCTGCAACTGCTGATCCAGGGTTGCACGCACCTCGGCCATGCGGCGGGTGTTGCCCTCGCCCAGCGCCAACAATTGGGTGTTCAAGTTGGCTTGCATCAGCGCCAACTGCTCGGTCAAGGTCTGCTGAAACTGGGTCAGGGTTTGCGACATTTCCTGACGGTCGTTGCGCGAAGCCTCGCTGATGTCATAGCGCAATTCCCTGGACATGCGCTCGATCTTTTCTTCCAGGTGCGCGAGTTGATTTGTCTGCTCAGGCTTGGCCGCCATGCGACGCATGAGGAACATGGCCACGGCAAACAACACGGCCATGCTGCCAACAACGAGCCAATTGCTGTCCATGTTCATGTCAACACTTCTGGGTTGAGTGGGGTCAGGGCCTTGCCTTCGGTGAAAAAGGAAATCAAGTTATTTGCAGCCAGCATCGCCATGCGCATGCGGGTGGCGCGGGTTGAGCTGGCGATGTGCGGGGTGAGCACAATGTTGCTGCACTTGAGTAATTCGGGGTGCACCTTGGGTTCACCCTCGAACACATCCAAACCAGCGGCAGCGATTTGCCCGGACTGCAAGGCATGCGCCAAAGCCGCATCATCGACAATGCCACCTCGCGCAATGTTGACCAAGGTGGCGGTGGGCCTCATCAGCGCCAACTCTGCCGCACCGATCGTGTGGTGCGCTTCTTTCGAATAGGGCACCACCAAGACCACGTGATCGGCATGGCTCAGCAGATCGGCCTTGCTGACATAACTGGCCTTGCAATCGGCCTCATGCTCGGCGCTCAAGCGGCTTCGGTTGTGGTAGAGCACTTTCATGCCAAAGCCATGCGCGGCACGGCGGGCAATCGCTTGGCCAATGCGGCCCATGCCGATGATGCCCAGCGTGCTGCCATGGACATCAGCACCGCAAAAAAAGTCGAGTTTCCATTGGCGCCAATCGCCTCGGCGAATGTGGTTTTCACCTTCGGTGATGCGCCGCGCTGTCGCCATCATCAGGGCGAAACCAAAGTCGGCGGTGGTTTCGGTCAGGACATCGGGGGCATGGGTGGCCACCACCTTGTGGCGGGTCATGGCGGGCACATCAAAGTTGTTGTAGCCCACGCTCAGGTTGGCGCAGATACGCAACTGCGGGCAGGCACTGAGCACTTGCTCATTGACCGGCTCGATGCCCATGGTGAGCGCCCCATCGTGTTGGCTGAGCAGGCTTGTCCAACCGTCCAAAGACCAGACTTGGTCTGCTTGGTTGTCGGTCACCTCAACATGCGGGGCGAGGTGGGTCAAGACCTCAGGGTAGATGTTGCGCGTAACGATGATCTTGGGTTTGGCCATGGTCTTGAGTGACAGAGGTTGAGCTGAACAATTTACGCCATGATGACTTCACGGCTGCGCGATTTCAAACACCTGGCGCAAATAGGCCAGGTAGTTGGTGTCTTCGCACATGTTTTTAGAGGGCGTGTCAGACAGTTTGGCCACGGGTTGCCCATTGCACTCAACCATCTTAATCACAATTTGCAGTGGCTCGTAGCCCAAGTCGTTGGTCAGGTTGGTGCCAATGCCAAAAGCCAATTGGCAGCGACCCTCAAAACGTTTGTAAAGCTCGATGGTGCGCTGCACGGTCAGGCCATCACTGAAGATCAAGATTTTGGTGCGCGGGTCAACGCGGTTGTTTTTGTAATGCTCAATCATGCGCTCGCCCCAAGTGAACGGGTCGCCGCTGTCGTGGCGAGCGCCATCGAACAGCTTGCAAAAATACATGTCGAAATCGCGCAAAAACGCTTCAATGCCGTAGACATCGCTCAAGGCGATACCCAAGTCGCCACGGTATTCCCGCGCCCAAGTCTCAAAGCCAAACACCTGGCTGTCACGCAGCCTGGGGCCCAGCGCTTGGCAGGCTTGCAAATACTCATGCGCCATGGTGCCCAAGGGCGTGACACCCAAACTGCTGGCAAACAACACGTTGCTGGTGCCAGTGAGCCGCCCACTGGGGATGGTGCCCAAGCCTTGGATCAAGGTCTCAAGCACTTCTTGGTGCCAGGCTTTGGAGAAGCGACGGCGGCCGCCGTAGTCGGCGATCTTGAGATCATTGAGCTGGGCGTTGTTGATCAACTCGATCTTGGTGGCCAAACGGCGGCGGCCTTCATCAAAGTCGGGCGTGGGGCAGGTGCGACGGAAATACACCTCGTTGACGATGGCCAAGACGGGAATCTCGAACAAGATGGTGTGCAACCAAGGGCCTTTGATTTGGATATCGATCTCGCCATTGGGCAGGGCTTGCACCGTGATGTATTTTTCATTGAGCTTGAACAGGCCCAGGAAATCCACGAAATCGCTTTTCATGAAGCGCATGCCTCGGATCACCGCCAGCTCTTCCTCGCTGAAATGCAGTTGGCACAGGCCGTGGATTTCGCTGCGTACCTCATCCACATACTGAGCCAGTTGCACCCCAGGGTTGCGGCACTTGAACTTGTAGGCCACCTGCGCACCCGGGAACTGGTGCAACACCGCCTGCATCATGGTGAACTTGTAAAGGTCGGTGTCGAGCAAGCTGTTGATGATCATGAGGTGCTTTGTTCAGGCCAGCCAATGGGTAAAGGACTCCACACTTTCCCGCGGCGTGCGAAAGGTGTTGACGATGTCGGTTGGGTCTGCGTAGCCCAGCGCCATGCCGCAGACCAAGAGCTCGTTGTCGCCTGCCCCGATGTGCGGCATGATGATCTTGGCAAAGCCGTTCCAGGCCGCTTGCGGGCAGGTGTGCAAGCCTTTGGCGCGGGCGCCCAGCATGATGGTTTGCAAGAACATGCCGTAGTCCACCAAGGAGCCACGGCCCATCACCCGGTCCAAGGTGAACATCAGGCCCACGGGTGCATCAAAGAACTTGTAATTGCGTTGGTGCTGCAAGTGCATCTTGTCTTTGTCGGCCTTGCCAATGCCGAGCAAGCCGTAGAGGCTCCAGCCGTTTTCGCGGCGGCGGTCGATGAACGGGCTGACCCATTTTTCAGGGTAGTAATCGTAGGGCTCGCGGTACTCGGCGGCTTTTTCTGGGTTGGCGCGGATCTCATCGTGCGCGGCACACACCTTGGTCACCAAACTGTCGCGGCTGGCACCTTGCAAGACATAGACCTTCCAAGGCTGGGTGTTGGTGCCCGAGGGCGAACGCGCCGCCAGCGCCAAAATCGCTTCGATCACTTCTTTGGAAACGGCTTGCTGGGTGAAAGCCCTGGCCGACATGCGGGTGTCAACGGCTTGCTCTAAGGTCGACGCGATGCTCATGTCAGGCTTTCTAAAACGGTTGTCAAAGCAGTGGGCAAGGCGCTCACCGGGCGACGGCTGTCGCGGTCTACATACACATGAACAAAATGCCCATGCGCGGCGGTGAGCGCTGCGTCTTGGGCAAACAAACCCACCTCGTAGCGCACGCTGCTCGACCCCATGCGTGCCACTCGGATGCCCGCTTCAACGGTTTGCGGGAAAGCCAGCGGCGCGAAATAGTTGCAATGCGTCTCCACCACCAAACCAATGGCTTGACCGCCGTGAATGTCCAGCGCCCCATGTTCGATCAGATGGGCATTGACCGCGGTATCAAACCAGGCGTAATACACCACGTTGTTGACATGGCCGTACACATCGTTGTCAGACCAACGGGTGCTGATGGACAGAAAGGTGCGAAAGTGGTCGCGGCTCAGCGCTTGAGCGCGGGGTTGTGCAGACGTCATGGCGGGTCATTTTGCCAGTCTTGCCAAGTGGCATGCGCCAGGGCAAAACTGTTGATCTGCACCTGCACCGTGTCTGTGATGTCGCGGCCATAGCCACCCGCCATCGCCATGGCCAAGGGCAAGCGTCTGTCCTTGGCCCAAGCAAACACCATCTGGTCGCGTTGGCGCAGACCCTCAAAGCTCAGGTGCAGGCGGCCCAAACGGTCGCCTTCGTGCGGGTCGGCACCCGCCAGATAAAACACCAGGTCAGGCGCGCAGCGGTTTGGCAAGGCGTCCAGGGCGCGGCTCAGGGCTTCCAGGTAGGTCTCGTCATTGCAGCCATCGGGCAAGGCCACGTCCAAATCGCTGGCCGCTTTGCGAAAAGGAAAATTCTTCTCGCCATGCATGGACAAAGTGAACACCGACTTGTCATGCGCAAAAATGTCTGCCGTGCCGTTTCCTTGGTGCACATCCAGGTCCACCACTGCGACTTGCAAGCTGCGTGAATTCTGCCTCCCCCATTCGGCTTGCATCAACCGCGCCGACACCGCAACGTCATTGAACACACAAAAACCGCCGCCTTTGTGGGCATAGGCATGGTGGGTGCCCCCCGCCAAGTTGGCGGCAATGCCCTCTTTGAATGCGGTGCGAGCGGCACACACCGTGGCCCCCACCGACCGACGCGCCCGCTCGACCATGCCCTTGGACCAGGGAAAACCTATCTCACGCTGTTGCTCTGGGCTCAACTGGCCTTGAACAACCGCATCGATGTAGTCGGGGGTATGCGCCAGGGCCAGCTCGCCATCGCTGGCCTCGGGTGCCAGCTGCAGGCGCAGTTGTGGCAACTCACTGGCCAGCCGCTGGCGCAGCAACTCGTATTTGCCCATGGGGAAACGGTGGCCATCGGGCAGTTTTTGGAGTTGGGTGGCGGCGTAGTAAACCTGCATAGAGCAATGGATTGTCTGCGCAGGTCAACCGATAAAGCTGGCTGGGGTTTTGGCAGGGCCCATGGGCTAAGCCTTCTGGGGTCTTCTGCCCGAGGCCAAGAGGTCAAACCTTCTGGGTTTATGATGCCTCACTTTTTGCCAACACAGCCAACACCATGAGCCACGACCACACCCTGGAGCTGCAACCCACCCTCACCTGGTCGGACGACCTGGTGATGAACATGGACCTGATGGATAAAACCCACCGTGAGTTTGTGGACCTGCTGGCCGCGACTGAAACCGCGCCCGAAGACCAGTTGCTGCAAAGCTTCACCGAGCTGATCGCCCACACCGAAGAGCACTTCAACGGTGAAAACCAGTGGATGCTGGACGTGGACTTTGGCCCAGGCGGCTGCCACAGCGATGAGCACGAGATGATTTTGAAGGTCATGCGTGAAATGCTGCGCCGTGGCCAAGAAGATCAAGGCAAATTGGCCATGGTGCGTCAACTCACCGGCGAGCTCGCTGTGTGGTTTGACAGCCATGCCAAAAGCATGGACGCGGTCTTGGCCATGTACCTCAAGGAAGTGCAATACGACCCGGTCACCCGCATCGTGCACAAGCCGCAAGAGCGCCCCGAAGGTGCGCCTCCCCCCGAATGCGGCGTGCCCTTGGACGAAGCCGCGCCAGCCGCCTAAACCCGCAAGGCCTGACACAGGTTGGCATCGCGCCAACCC
>CAMCES010000064.1 GCA_945873925.1 Bordetella parapertussis | reverse complement strand
GCCGCATCGACTCGGTGATTTTGTCAGCCAAGCACTGCGAGGCTTTGCAGTCGGCCAGTCAAACCGCGTCCGTGGCGCAGAGAAAAGCCCAGTTTGAGCAAGACCATCAAGCCTGGCTGGCCGCCCAAAACCAGCGCTTTGACACCCATCGTTTGTGGAACGACGACCTGAAGGTGTGGTGGTGATTCAAGAGCAAGATACCAAGCGCTGATGGAAAACGCAGATGCAAAGCGCTGATGCCATCACAGGCGCAGCCAAGACACCTCAGGCTTTGTTGAATGCACTTTTATGAACAAACTAAGCCGCGAAGTTCAGCGGCAAACCCACATAGTTTTCAGCCAGTGATGTGGACAGGGCTTCGCTGTGCACCAGATAGTCCAACTCGGCTTCTTGCATTCTTTGACCAAAGCCTGCGCTGTCTGGAAAGCGGTGCATCAAGCTGGTGAGCCACCAAGAAAAACGCTCGGCCCGCCAAATGCGTGACAGTGCGCGTTGCGAATAATGGTCAATGCCAACGGGGCTGTGCTCGTTGAAATACTCGATGAACGCACTGCTGAGGTATTTCACATCACTGGCGGCCAGGTTCAAGCCCTTGGCGCCGGTGGGCGGCACGATGTGGGCAGCGTCCCCGGCTAAAAACAAGCGCCCAAAGCGCATGGGTTCAGCCACAAAGCTGCGCAAGGGCGCGATGCTTTTTTCAATCGATGGTCCGGTGATGATGCGCTCGGCCATGTCGGGGTCCAGTCGGTTGCGCAGTTCATCCCAAAACCGCTGATCACTCCAGTCTTCCACCTTGTCGTTCAGTGGGCATTGCACGTAGTAACGACTGCGGGTCATGCTGCGCATCGAGCACAGCGCAAAGCCTCGGTCGCTGTTGGCATACACAATCGCATGGCTGGACACAGGCGGCACATCGGCTAAGACGCCCAGCCAGCCAAAGGGGTAGACCTTTTCGTATTCGGTGATGGCAGCCTTGGGCACACTGGCGCGGGCCACACCATGAAAGCCATCGCAGCCTGCGATGAAGTCGCAGTGCAGCACATGCTGCACGCCGTCTTTGGCGTAGCGTACTTGCGGATGATCGCCGTCGAAATCATGAAGACTCACGTCAGCCACGCTGTAAACCGTGTCCAAGCCCAGTCGTTGACGCTGCTTCATCAGGTCATGGGTGACCTCGGTTTGTCCATAAGCAGTGACTACTTTGCCGCCAGTGAGCTTCGTCACTTCAATCGGATGTCGGGTGTTTTTGAAGACCAATTCGATGCTGTGGTGGATGGTGCCGCCTTGTGATACGCCTTCACCCACACCGGCTTCGTGCAATAAATCGACCGACACTTGCTCGAGGATGCCAGCGCGAATCCGACCCAGCACGTATTCAGGAGACTGGCGCTCAATGATGACGTGCTCGATACCCGCTTTGTGCAACAACGCACCCAACAACAGCCCAGAGGGCCCCGCGCCAATGATGGCGACTTGGGTACGGCTGTTGGACATGCTCAAACTCCGAGATGTTGATTCAGAACGTCAGGTTGACTCAGCAGTTCAGCGCTTGAACCTTGAAACACGACTTCACCTTTGACCAAAATCATATTCTGCTGCGTGACTTTGGTGACATGCTGCCAGTTTTTATCAACGATGACTGTGCTGATGCCCGATTGCGCCACCAGCGCACAGATGCGCCAAATTTCCAAAGCGATGAGCGGCGCCAAACCTTCGGTAGCTTCGTCCAGCAGCAACAAGTCGGGGTTGGTCATGAGGGCCCGACCAATGCTGAGCATTTGTTGTTCACCACCGCTGAGTTGTTGACCTCCGTAACTCAAGCGTTCACCCAAACGGGGGAAGGTGTCCAGCACACGCTGGTAGGTCCAGTCTTGTTGACCACGCACACCTGGGCGGGCAGCCATCACCAGGTTTTCATGGACGCTCAGGTTGCCAAAAATACCGCGGCCTTCGGGCACATAGGCCATGCCCTGATGGGCAATGGTGAAGGGTGTCTGGCCTTGAATGGCTTGGCCTTGGAATTCAATTTGTCCACTGCGGGGTTGGACCAAACCGACGATGCTTTTCAGCAGCGTGGATTTGCCCATGCCATTGCGACCCATGAGGCCCAAGGTTTCGCCGCGTTCGACCTTGAATGACAGATCGCGCAAAACATGGCTGGCACCGTAGTAGGTGTTCAAACCGTGCACGTTCAGCAAGTTACTCATGCGTTGGCCTCACCCAAGTAAGCGGCTTGCACCTTGGCATCCTCGCGAATAGCTTGGGGTGTGCCGGAGGCAATGACGGTGCCATTCACCATCACGGTCAGCACATCGGCCAAGGCAAACACGGCGTCCATGTCGTGCTCGACCAGCAACATGGCATGGTCTTTTTTCAACGTTTGCAACAATCGCACCATGGTGTCGGCTTCAGCAGCACCCATGCCTGCCAGTGGTTCGTCGAGCAACAACACATCGGGTTCGGTGGCCAAGACCATGGCGATTTCCAATTGGCGTTGAATACCGTGGCTCAGGATGGCGGCGGTTTTGTCACGCACGCCGGTTAAACCAGCCAGTTTCAAAGCGCGTTCTGCGCGAGCCAGCACCGCAGGGTTGCGGTCTGCGCGGGTGAACCAGGACAGCGGATTGAAGGGTGCATGGGCGTCACGCGCCTGCGCTGCCAACATCAAATTGTCCCAAACGGTCAGCGGCAAGAACACATTGGTTTTTTGATAGCTGCGCCCCAAACCCTGCAAAGACAAACGGTGGTGCGGCCAGCCGGTGACCGACTGGCCTTTGAGCCACAACTCGCCGCTGCTGGCTTGGATGTCGCCGCTGAGCAAATGGGTGAGCGTGGTTTTGCCCGCACCATTGGGGCCAATGACCGCATGCAATTGGTCTTTGAACAAGGACAGCGACACATCGTTCACGGCCAGCAAGCCGCCAAAGCGTTTGCTCAAACCTTTGGCTTGCAACAAGGCATCAGTCATCTTGTTTCCTTGAGCGCAGCAAGCCCATCAGGCCTTGAGGCGCAATGATGACCACCAACACAATGAGTGAACCCATCCACAGTTGCCAGTGCTTGCCCAAGTCAAAACTGCCCACCTTGGGCAGGTCTTTGAACATGTGCATGAACAACTCAAAACCAAACGCACCGATGAGGGCGCCAGCCACATTGCCCATGCCACCCAAGATGACCATCATGATCGCGTGCGCGCTCATGTGAAAACCCATCAACTCCGGGTTCACATAACCGGTCTGGGCACCCCACAAATAACCGGCCAACCCAGCCAGTGCGCCAGCCAGAGTGAAGGCGGTGAGCTTGTAGGAAAAGCTGTCATAGCCCAGGGCTTGGGTGCGGTGTTCGTTGAGGCGAATACCGTTCAAGGTGCGGCCGAATGGGCTCCAGAGCAGACGCCGCAAAAACCAATAAACCAAGAGCATGCAGGCCAAGGTGAAGTAATACAGGACCAACTTGTTCTCAAGGTCCATGCCCAAACCCGCAGGTCGCACATTGATGTAAATACCGTCCGAACCACCCAAGCCCTTGTTGTCAAAGAACAGGTAATAGAGCATTTGGGCAAACGCCATGGTCACCATAATGAAGTAAATGCCTTGGGTGCGCACCACAAAAAAACCGATCACCAAGGCAGCCAAACCAGAACCCAACATGGCCAGGGGCAGGGTGGTGAGGATGTTGGCCTGCGCATCCGCAGGCGACATGAACGCCAACACATAACCGGCCAAACCAAAGAAGGCCGCATGCCCCAACGACACCAGGCCAGTGATGCCTTGCAGCAAGTCCAAGCTCATGGCAAAGATGGCCAAGATCATCATGCGGGTGACCATTTGCGTGTAGAAATCTTGTCCAGCGAATGGGAAAGCGATCAGGGCGATCAGACCCAAGGCCATCAACAACTGAACGCTGCGCGGCAGGGTTTCAAGATGGGCTCGAGGAGCGCTCATTGTTTGAACAAGCCTTCGGGTTTGTACAGCAGCACCAAGGCCATCAGCACATAGACCAACATACTGGCGAACTGGGGCAGCAGCACCTTGCCAAAGGTATCGACCAAGCCCACCAGCAAGGCAGCTGTGAGGGCGCCACGCACCGAACCAATGCCGCCAATCACCACCACCACAAAACACATGATCAATACCTGAGAGCCCATGTGCGGGTAGACGCTGGACAGGGGTGCGATCAACATACCACCCAGGGCTGCCAAAGCCACGCCCATCGCGAACACCAGGGTATGCAAGCGCACGATGTTGATGCCCAATGCTTGTGCCATGTCACTGTTGAACGCGCCAGCGCGGATTTGCATGCCGAGCTTGGTTTTGCTGATCAGCAACCACAGGCCCAAAGCCAGGGCGGAGCAAATCGCCAGCATGAACAAGCGATAAGCGGGGTAAGACAAGGTGTCGGTCAGGTTGATCGACCAATTGAGGGCTTCGGGCACACCCACGCTGTGTACATCGTCGCCCCACAACATGGAGCGCAGTTCTTCAAAGATGTAGATCAAACCAAAGGTGAGCAAGACCTGGTCAAGATGAGGGCGGTGGTAGAAATGGCGAAACAGCAATTTCTCCAAGCCCCAGCCCAAAGCAATGCTGATCAGGGTTCCGACCACCACCGCCAAGACCAAGCTGTCCCAGGCGCCTGTGAGCGCGTAGGCCAGGTATGCACCAACCATGTAGAAACTGCCATGGGCCAAATTGACCACGCCCATGATGCCAAAAATCAGGGTCAGACCTGCAGCCAGCAGGAACAGGAGCAATCCGTATTGAACGCTGTTGAGCAGTTGGATGGAGAAATTAGCGAAATCCATCAGAGCATTTTGCAGCCAGTACCCGAGTCAGACAACGCCTTGGCAGCCAGACCCAGCACCACGTTTTCTTTGCCTTTGACTTCGCGCAGGTACATGTCTTGAACTGGGTTGTGTGCTTTGCTCATGGTCCATTTGCCACGTGGGCTGTCGATGACCGCCGCTTCCATGGCCGAGTACAAAGCCTTTTTGTTGGACAAGTCGCCATTCACCGCAGCTGCGCCTTGCAACAGCAGTTGACCAGCGTCATAGCCTTGCACCGCGTAGACATCGGGTTGCATCTTGAATTTTTTGGCATAGGCCAGGCGAAATGCGTCGTTTCGCTTGGAGACCAATGAAGTGCTGTAGTGCAAGGTGGTCATGATGCCTTGCGCTGAAGGCGCCAAGTCATCGTCCAACAAGCCCTCGGTCAGAAAGCCAGAGCCATACAACGGGATCTTGCCTTTCAAGCCAGCAGCGGCATAGTCGCGAATGAATTTAGCGGCACCGCCGCCAGAGAAGAAACAGGCCACAGCATCGGGTTTGATCGAGGCAATTTCTGTGAGCAGGGCTTGGAATTCCACGTTCGGAAAAGGCAGGCCCAATTCTTTGACGATGGTGCCACCTGCGGCCAGATAGCCTTCCTTGAAACCTTCTCCTGCTTCGTCACCGGCTGCATATTTCCAAGTGATCCACACTGCTTTCTTGTGGCCTTTGGCCATCATCGCTTTACCCAAAGCCAAGGTGGGTTGGCTGTTGGTGAAAGAGGTGCGGAAAACGTTGGGCGCGCAGAGCGCGCGGGTGGCGGCATGCATGCCCGCATTAGGGATGATGTTGAGCACGCCGGTTTCGCGCGCGACTTTGTGGATGCCCATTTGCACGCCCGAGTGGACCGAGCCAATCAATACGTCCACCTTGTCACGTTGCACCAATTTGTTGGCGTTTTCCACGCCTTTGGACGGTTCAGACTCATCGTCAACTTTGAAAAATTCGACGTCGCGACCACCCAGCTGGTTGCCTTTTTCTTCCAGCGCCATGCGAAACCCGTTGTCACATGCCTGACCGAGTTGGGCAAAGGTGCCTGTGTAGGGCAACATCAAACCTATCCGAACCTTGTTGCTTTGGGCATGCGCGGGCAGAAGCAAACCAGAGCTGGCTGCGCCCAACAAAGCGGCAGAGCGTTTGAGAACAAGTCGGCGGGTGGTCATGGGGGACTCCATTCAGGGGCGATTAGGCTGTCAGGGGACAGCACGCAGTTTAAACCGCTGGATTTTTCCGGTCGCGGTTTTCGGCAACTCGGCGATGAATTCCACCCAGCGTGGGTATTTGTAGGGAGCCAATTGGGATTTCACGTGGGCTTTCAATCCAGCCTCGTCCAAATGCTTGTCTTGCTTGAGAACCACATAAGCTTTGGGCTTGGTCAATCCGTCTTCATCCGACACGCCAATCACAGCCGCTTCCAAAACGCTGGGATGGGTCATGATCGAGGCCTCTACTTCAAAGGGCGACACGTAAATGCCGCCGACTTTCAGCATGTCGTCGCTGCGTCCACCATAAGTGTAGTAACCATCTGCGTCGCGACTGTATTTGTCGCCACTGCGGGTCCATTCGCCAGCAAAGGTGTGTTTGGTTTTTTGGCGGTTATTCCAATACATGATGGCCGCTGATGGCCCGCTGATTTGCAATTCACCCAATTCACCCTCGGCGCACTCTTGACCCTCGTCATTGATCAGGCGCAGGGCATAACCAGGCACCACTTCGCCGGTGGTGCCATAGCGCACACGCCCGGGGCGATTGGACAAAAAGATGTGCAGCATTTCGGTCGAACCGATGCCATCCAAAATGTCTACATCGTATTCGGCATGCCATTTGTTTCCAATCTCGGCTGGCAAAGCCTCGCCAGCGCTGCCGCACACCCGCAAATTCAATGCTGATTTGCCAGGGCGTTGTTCTTCAGCCAGCAAACTGGCAAACAAAGTGGGGACCCCAAAGAACACGGTGGGCTGGTGTTTTTCTAACAAGCTGAAGACATCCTTGGGTGTGGGGCGCGTGCTCAACAAAACAGTGGTGGCACCCACAGCCAAGGGAAAACTCAAGGCGTTGCCCAAGCCATAGGCAAAGAACAACTTGGCCGCAGAGAACACCACGTCTTCTTGATTCAGGCCCAACACCGCGCGCCCATAGAGCTCGGCGGTCTGCATCACATGGCTGTGCAAATGCAAAGTGCCTTTGGGCGAACCGGTTGAACCGCTGGAGTAGAGCCAAAAACACACATCGTCAGCCAGGGTGTGCGCGCATTCTTGCAAGCGCGGGGATTGCCTGAGGAGTTGTTCCAATGACATGCCCGGCATGTCGCTGTCACCTGCGTCAACGATGACCTGTTTCAAACCCATCACCTGAGGCAAGATGGCATCGAACATCGGCCACAAGGCCTTGGAGACGATCAAGCCTTGGGCGCGTGAATCCCGCAACATGTATTGATAGTCATTGGAAGTGAGCAGGGTATTGACCGCAATCGGCACCACACCTGCCAATATGCAGCCCAAAAAAGCCACCGGCCAGTGCAGGTTGTCATGCATGCAGAGCAGTACCCTTTGCTCTTGTTCAAAGCCCAGGTCTTGTAAGCCCTGTGCAAACCGATGTGCCTGCTCGTTCAACTCTGCATAGGTCAGTTTTTCACCACTGAGGGCATCGACATAGGCTGTCTTGTGCGATCTGTGCCCGTGCCGCAACAGCAAGTCAGCAGCGGCGTTATACACCTGAGGAATAACCACAGCAGGTGGATTCACGCTGTGGTCCGATTGACTGAGTTGCATGAGTTGAATGGGCACCAGAAGACGATTGGGATGCAGATTATTGCGTATGCCGGGCTGCAAAAAAGTGCATCATTTCGCTCGCCCCTCCATGCCAGGGTGGGTGCGAGTAGAATCTCCCACTTCGGGGCGTAGCGCAGTCTGGTAGCGCATCTGGTTTGGGACCAGAGGGTCGTAGGTTCGAATCCTATCGCCCCGACCAACAAACAGAAAAGGCTCCTCTTG
>CAMCES010000063.1 GCA_945873925.1 Bordetella parapertussis | reverse complement strand
GAGTTTCACTTGCGCGCGGTTAAATCTGGTGAGTTGTATTTCCGCTGGGTTGACGACAATGCCAACATCGGCGAGCTGCGGCACCCCCTGACCGTCTTGCTCGCCAACAGTTCGACTGCGCCCAAGTCATGAACCTCGGGCGCCAAATGCTCGCCGCCTTTTGGCTGCTTCTGGTGCTTGGCTTGATACTGCCAGGCCTGCACAACACTGCATCTGCACAGCAACGTCAAATTCCGCTGAACCAACTGCAATCTGGCTTGGCCTTCTCCAGTCAAGAAGTCAAGGGTCTTCAGCTCGATGACGACTTTTCGAGCTTGAGTGCGCACGGCATCGACAAAGGCGCACAGTTGTGGACCAAACCAGCCGGCAGCGGCAACAAAAGCTGCGCCTCTTGCCACGGCGAAGTCACCGACAGCATGAAAGGCGTGTCAGCCCTCTACCCTGCGATTGACAAAGCCACGGGCAAACTCTTCAACCTGGAAGATCGCATCAGGCAGTGTCGTCAGAAAAATCAAAAGGCCCCGCCCTGGGCTTTGGAGTCTGATGAGTTATTGGCCATGACCCTGCATGTCAACACAGCCTCGAAAGGCATGCCGATAAAAGTCAACATCGAAGATGCTGCAAAAAAACATTTCCTCGCTGGAGAAAAACTGTACTTTGCGCGTCAAGGTCAACTCAATCTGTCATGCACCCAATGCCATGACCAGCAATATGGGAGACGCCTTTTCAATGACAAATTGAGCCAAGGTCAGCCCAACGGCTACCCCATTTACCGGCTTGACTGGCAGTACCTGGCCTCATTGGAGCGGCGACTGCGGTTTTGCTATGCCAGCGTTCGTGCCGAATTGCCATCCTGGGGGCATGTGGACATGCGCAACCTCGAGCTGTATTTGAAATGGCGGGCTGAAGGTTTGCCGATCGAAGTACCTGCCGTACGCAAATAGCTCAAAAAGAAGCCAACACAGCTCGCCACAAAGCGGGCGTGACCTCAGGCATGGTGCCAAACCATGCCGCAAACCCAGGGCGGGCTTGGTGCAACAGCATGCCCAAACCACCCACGGTCGGGTTGCCGCGGTTTTGCGCCTTTAGGAGCAAATCGGTTTGTAACGGCGTGTAAACAATGTCAGACACCACCGCATGCAGCGGCAGGGCGTCAAGCACAATATCCAAAGCATCTTGACCTTGCATACCTTGCGTGGTGGTGTTGACCAACAAGGCTGCATCCGCCAAAGCAGCATGTCTGTCAGACCAGGGCAGGGCCTTGACAGGTGCACCCCATTCATTGGCCATGGCCTGCGCTTTGTCAAGGCTGCGGTTGAGCAAACGGACCTCGGCCACGCCTGCGTCTGCCAAGGCCCAAACCACTGCCCGGGCTGCACCACCTGCCCCGAGCACCACGGCTGGTCCCGAACGGGCTTGCCATTGAGGTTGGGCTTCTTTCAGGCTTTGCATGTAGCCAAAGGCATCTGTGTTGGTACCGCGCAAACTGCCATCGGCTTGCACCACCACGGTGTTGACTGCGCCAATTTGCCGCGACACTTCGTCGAGCTGGGTGATGCATGCCAGTGCCTGCACTTTGTGCGGGAGGGTTAGATTGCAACCTGCAAATCCCAGCGCAGACAAGCCAGTGAGGGCCTCGGGCAAGCGAGCGGGGTTCACTGGCAATGGCAGGTAGGCTCCACGCAATCCCAAGTGGGCCAACCAGTGGGCATGGATCAGCGGCGAGCGGGAATGCGAAATGGGCCAGCCCATGACGCCGGCCAACACAAAGGGTGGGTGGGTGGTGGTGTTCATTTGGGTTGCAAGCATAGCTTCTTCGGTCTGGCATGCTTGAAAGACTTTTCAGAGCCGGGTTTTCGAGTCCTTGTCCTGTGAAACAATATAGGCAGTCTTTTCACCTTGCTTAAAGATGCACGCTGCACCACCTTCTAACGCTAGGCTTCACCAATTTTTGGCAGACCTGACCCGCCTGGTTGAAGCGGAATCGAACGAGAAAAGCTTGTTGGAGCAGGTCAAGCACCTGATGTACCCCCTCTTAAGCAACGACGATTGGTTGCATCCTGACTGTGCGCAACCGCATCCCCAGTATTACCAACAATACCTGCTGTATGCAGATCCTCAAGACCGTTTTTCGGTGGTGAGTTTTGTTTGGGGGCCTGGACAATCGACCCCGATACACGACCACACCGTCTGGGGCTTGGTTGGCATACTGCGCGGTTCTGAATCATGCCAACCCTACAGCCGCATGTCTGACGGGCGATGGGTGCCCGCAGGGTTTCAAATAGACATGCTGCCCGGTGATATTGAGGCTGTATCGCCTCGCATCGGCGATGTGCACAAAGTCTGGAACGCACTGCATGACCAAGTCTCGATCAGCATCCACGTCTACGGCGGCAACATTGGCAAGATTGAGCGCAACAGTTACCGCGATGACGGCAGCCGATCTGTTTTTGTGTCCGGCTATAGCAACACCACGGTGCTTGGCGAACCAGCGCGTCAGATGCCAGCGCGCCCTCCTGCCCCTCCCGCACCTTTCCCATCTTCCCCATCTTCCGCCCCGGTGGTGCCCTTGCCTGAAGTCGCTTCGGCTGCCCCAGACCATCCTTACGGCGTGACCACCTACCAACAAGTGCGAGAGGCCTTGCTGCAGCGCCAAGAAATCGCCTTGGTTGATGTGCGTGAAGAAGACCCGTTTGCGCAATGCCACCCGCTGTTTGCCATCAACCTGCCCTATGGGCGTATTGAGGCTGACGTGTGGCGACGCATACCGCGTTTGGACACCTCGGTTGTTTTGGTTGACAACGGTGAAGGCTTGGCTGTGCGAGCCGCGCCCGTCTTCATCCGGCTGGGCTACAGCCAAGTCAGTATCTTGCTCAATGGCTTGGCAGGATGGGCGGCCGGCGGTGGCGAACTCTTTCGCGATGTCAACGTGCCCAGCAAATCCTTTGGCGAGTTGGTAGAAGCCCAACGCAAAACCCCCTCGTTTTCAGCGCATGAGGTCAAGGCATTGATAGACCGCGACGCCGACATCGTGGTGCTGGATGCGCGAAGGTTTGATGAGTACCAAACCATGAGCATTCCTGGTGCGATCAGCGTACCCGGTGGCGAATTGGTGCTGCGTGCGAGATCCCTGGCGCCGAGTGCCACCACCCGCATTGTGGTCAACTGCGCCGGACGCACACGCAGCATCATTGGCGCGCAATCGCTGATCAACGCGGGCATACCCAACCCCGTTTGCGCTTTGCGCAATGGCACCATCGGTTGGACCTTGGCTGGACTGGAACTCGAGCAAAAGGCTGACAAACGGTTTGGCGACCTCAATGAAGCAGACCGCAGCAAGTCTGCCGCTACTGCTTTGGCCTTGCTTTTCAGGGCTGGTGTTCAGCGGATCGACCGGGGCACTTTGCGTGAATGGCTGAGTGACCCAAGCCGCAATACCTATGTCTTTGATGTGCGCACACCTGAGGAATATGCCTTGGGACACCTGCCCGGTGCACTCAGCGCACCGGGGGGGCAATTGGTGCAAGAAACCGATCACCATGCGGGTGTTCGCGGTGCACGTGTGGTTTTGTACGACGATGACGGTGTGCGCGCTTCGATGACCGCTTCATGGCTGGCACAGATGGGCTGGGAGACATCGGTCTTGAAAGACATTCAAGCCCATGACCTGCATGACACCTCTACAACAGCGGACACATTACCTGATACCTTGGCGGCTGTGCCCGAAGTGGACCCCGCCACTTTGAAAGAATGGTTGGCTAACCGCAGCAACCTGAGCATGGTGATCGATGTCGGTGACAGCGCCACTTATGTCAAAAAACACATTCCAGGTGCCTGGTGGTTGCTGCGTTCGCAAATGGCGCAAGACTTCAACAGGGTGCACAAAGCCAACCGTTATGTACTCACCTGCGCAGATGGCCGTGCCTCACGTTATGCCGTGGCCGAACTCAAACCTCTGGTACGCCCTGGTGTGGAAGTGCTGTGGCTGCCCGGTGGGAATGCCGCTTGGATGGCTCAAGGCTTCAGTACCCAGCAAGGTGAGTCCTATTTGGCCAGCCCGCGCATCGACCGCTATCGACGCCCCTATGAAGGCACCAACAACCCAGCAGAAGCCATGCAGGCTTACCTGGACTGGGAATATGGATTGGTCGAACAACTCAAGCGGGATGGCACACACCACTTCAAGGTGATTTGAAACTCATTCGGCGCAACAAACCATCGCGCTTGACCCATGTATGCCAAAAGACAGCCAATAGGTGAACCGCCAGCAAGCCCATCAGTGTCAAAGCAGACCATTCATGCACTTCGCTCATGACTTCTTTGCCATCTGGAAAAGGTTGCCATAAGCGGGGCAAAGGATAACCAAAAAATTTCACTGGGTACTGAGAAAAACTCGAACCCAAAAAACCGCTCAAGGGCAGCGCCAGCATGAACACATACATCAGGCCATGGTTGAGCTTGGCCAATTTGTGTTGCCAGTCAGGGGTGCCAGGTAAATCCACAGGCACAGAATGCGTGACCCGCCAACCCATGCGCCACAGAATGATGAAACCCAATACGATGCCAATCGACTTGTGTAAGTTGAACCAAGAGGCTCGCTCACCGGGGGGGTCCTTGGGAATACCCTCCATCCACAAACCCAAACCCAACTGACTGATCAAGCCCAAAGCCAACACCCAGTGCAAGACCACTATCATGCGGTCGTAGCGCTCTTCGTTCATTGGGTAACCACGCCCCAAGGCAGTTTGCCCGTCGGAATTTCTTTCACCATCTTGCGGCTGGCGATATCCACCACGCTGACAGCGTGGCTGCGGCCAGAAGCCACGTAGAGCTTGCTGCCGTCAGGGCTGAAAGACATGTTCCAGGGGCGTTGTCCAATGGCGATGTTCTCCACCCATTCGAAGTTGTCGGTGCGCACCACGGACAGATTGGCGTCACCACCGTTGGTGGCGTACACAAACGCACCATCCGGTGAAACGGCAACCCCAGACGTGCGCTTGCCAACGGCTTGCTGACCAATGACCTTGCGCTCTTTCATGTCAATGGCGACGAGCAAGCTGTCGCTTTCAACCGCCACAAAAGCCTTGGCGCCATCGGGTGTGAAGGCGATGCCACGCGGACGCAGACCAACCTTGATGGAGCCCACTTGTTTGCGCTTGACCACATCCAAAATGTCAACCTGGTCGGCTTCTTCGGCTGACACCAGCATCAACTTGCCGTCCGGACTGAAGACACCGTGCTCAGGATTTTTACCGCTGACTGGGATGGAAAAAGCCAGCTTGAAGGTTTTGACATGGATGAAGCTGATGCTGTTGTTGCCTTCATTGGCCACGCCCAACAAATCACCTTTGGGTGAACAGTAAACGGCCTCTGGCGACTCGCCCAACTTCACGCGTTTTTCGATCTTGCCTGTGTTGGGGTCAACTTGCCACAGCTCTTCTTGGTTTTGCTCTGAAATGAAGAGCTTGGTGCTGCCCTTGCAAACCGCGATACCGCGGGGCTTGCCACCGGTTTCAAAGGTGTTGAGCACCGTATCGGTCGCAATATCAATGACAGAAAAAGAACCCGCACCTTCGTTGGTGGCAAAGGCTTTGGCTTGGCTCCAAGCCGGTGCTGCAGCCGTCAAAACAGACAAAGCCAACGCTGCGGTGAGTGGCATTAATTTCATGAGGCAGACCTTTAGTGAAAAGTTCAAATCAGGGATGCATCTTAGAGCAGGCTTGCACCTGCACCCCAGGAAATGTTCCCGGGGCGGCTTGGGGTTTGATCAGAAAGGCATTGAGGCCTGAACGCCCAAGGTGTAGTTGCGAGGCAAAGCAGGTTCAAAGAACCGGTCTGAAGATGCATTCACAATGACTGAACCAATCGCTTTTTTATTCAGCAAGTTATCTATCGCTGCGTAAGAGGTGATGTTGACATCATGAAATTTGTATTTTTGCTGCGCACGCACATTGATGATGCTGTAGCCGGGAGCATTGGCTGTGTTGGTGTCATTGGCATAGATGCGACTTCTGGAAATCAACTCGGTCGACACCTCTGATCCTGGAGTGAAGGTCTTGCCATTTCCGGGATTTTGTGACCAAGTAACTGAACCGAAAAATTGATTTGCAGGCACTGCAGGCAAGGAATTGCCAGAAGCTACATCAGTCCCGTTGGCGTTATATGCTTGAGAGTATTTCACACTCATTGCAGTGACACTAACCTGACTTTTGATTTGAGGGGTCCACAGGTTGCCCATGGCCAGCTCTATGCCAGAGCGTTTTGTCTTTGTCGCATTTTTATAAGATGTTCTTCCGCTCAAATTATTCTCAATGACTAACTCGTTGTTCGTGTCAATATCAAAATACGCCAAATTGATTTGACTGGTTGATGAGGGCTTCCATTTGGAGCCCAATTCCGCATGCGTGCTGGTGGATGCCAGCAATTTTTTATTGAAGGTTGCTACAGCACCTGCACCGTAAGCAGCCTCGGCCAAGGTAGGTGTTTCAAAACCTTTACCAGCGTTGGCATACACATTCAAGCTGTCGTTGACATGCCATGTCAAACCCGCCACAGGGGAGGTGGCTTTGTATTTGACAGCGCCAGAGCCATCCGCAGCTGATCCCGCGGCATCGTAGTTGTCCTTGCTGCTGAGTTCGACATTGCTTGAGCGTGCACCCACAGTGGCAGTCCAATTGGGCGAGATCATCCAATTCAATTGAGCGAATAAATCTGCGTTGGTTGCCTTGTTGACTTCATTGCGGGTGAGTGTCGTTTTCTCACCTGATGCAGCCGCGCCACCTTGACGCAACTCCTTGGAGACGTCGTAATCAAGACCTAAAACCCATGACAAACCGCCTAAAGCTTGCAGCTCATGGTTGCCATTGACTTGCAGGCCAAGTCCACTGAAATTTCTGTTCAGTCCTACCCAAGCATTGAAACTTTGAAACTGCAAATTGGATCGATCACCAACATAGGCCCTGGCCAACAAGTTTAAATTTCTATCAATGCGATGTTCAAAAACCGTGCCAATTTGGTTTTGTGTGACTACTTTCCTGGTTCTGGTTGACACAGTGGAATCTCCAGCAAGGGTGGGGTCCAGATCAAATTGAGCCTGTTTCAGCCCAGCTGGGTCCTCGGCCAATGGCATGTCGAAGGTATTGACAATGAATCTAGCCTTGGTGTCTTCTTTGATATTCCAAGTTATCACTGAGTTCAACTGTCGGCGCTGTGTGTCATTGTTTTTGCGATAGCCTTCAATGCTGAAAGTGCTGTAGTCAGCGACGATACCCACATCACCTGCACGGCCACTGACCGCAGCATCCGAACGGACCATGCCAAAGGAGCCTGCATAAATTTGTGTGCTGGCTTCTGGTTTGTCTCCGGCTTCACGGGTAAAGACTTGAATCACACCGCCTGAGGAGTTGCCATACAACTGTGCCAAAGGTCCTGTGAGCACCTCGATGCGGGAAGCAGAAGTCAAGCTGGCCGTGGAGGATTGACCTTGACCATCTGGGATGGTGGCTGGAATGCCGTCTGTGATCAAACGAATGCCGCGCAAGCCGAATGGGGCACGCGCACCAAAACCACGAATAGAAATCTGCACGTCTTGTGCGTAGTTGTTCCTGTTCAACGCCACAACACCAGGCACTCGAACCAGTGTGTCCGACAAGTTCACTTGGGCACCACTGCTGCGCAGTGTGGATTCATCAATCACCTGCACCGATCCAGGGGTGTCAAATTGCTGTTGCTCAAGGCGTCCGCCTTGGACTTTGACTTCTTCCAAACTTTGAGCATGAATTTGAGCAACACAGGTCATGGCAGCGATGGCAACCACAGTGTGCATCAAGCGGGCGGGAACAGTTTGGCGGTTCAACATGTTGTCTCTCTCATCAATATTGGCGTTCAGCCATGGTCAAACGAACAAACTAACGAGTCTATGAAGGATTGCGAATTTTTCCTAATGCCCAAAAGCAAAGACCTGCAGAGGCGACCTAGCAAAAATCTTGAGGTCATGTCAG
>CAMCES010000062.1 GCA_945873925.1 Bordetella parapertussis | reverse complement strand
CCCCTGTCGCCCGGCACAGACGCGAACAGTGGCCGGTTTGTCGGTGGCACCGAATGGGACCAGGCCATGGCCTATTGGAAAACCTTGCATTCCGACGCGGATGCGCACTTTGACGCGGTGGTCGAGCTCCAAGCCGAGGACATCTTGCCGCAGGTCACCTGGGGCACATCGCCAGAGATGGTGCTGGACATCAACGGCACCGTGCCCGACCCAGACAAAGAAAAAGACCCGAGCAGACGCAGCGCGATTGAACGCGCCCTGACCTACATGAACTTGGAGCCAGGCAAAGCCCTCAACGATTTGTTTGTGGACAAGGTGTTCATTGGCTCTTGCACCAACAGCCGCATCGAAGACATGCGCGAAGCCGCTGCCGTGGTGAAAAAACTCGGTCAAAAAGTGGCCAAGAACATCAAGCTGGCCATGGTTGTCCCTGGCTCGGGTTTGGTCAAAGCGCAGGCCGAGCAAGAAGGTTTGCACGACATTTTCAAAGCGGCTGGGTTTGAGTGGCGCGAGCCCGGCTGCTCCATGTGCTTGGCCATGAACGCCGACAAGTTGGAGCCCGGCGAACGCTGCGCCTCCACCAGCAACCGCAACTTCGAGGGCCGTCAAGGCAATGGCGGTCGCACCCATTTGGTCAGCCCCGCCATGGCCGCTGCCGCCGCCATCCACGGCCATTTTGTCGACGTGCGCAAGTTCGCTTAAGGAGTCACAGATGCAAACATTCACCCTCCACCAAGGCATCGTGGCGCCGATGGACCGCGAAAACGTCGACACCGACGCGATCATCCCCAAGCAGTTTTTGAAGTCGATCAAAAAGACGGGCTTTGGCCCCAATTTGTTTGACGAGTGGCGATACCTTGACCACGGCGAACCCGGCCAAGACCCTGCCAGCCGCCAACCCAACCCCGACTTCGTGCTCAACCAAGCGCGCTACCAAGGCGCTTCGGTGCTCTTGGCCCGCAAAAACTTTGGCTGTGGCTCGTCGCGTGAGCACGCGCCTTGGGCGATCGACCAATACGGCTTTCGCTGTGTCATCGCCCCCAGCTTTGCCGACATCTTTTTCAACAACTGTTTCAAAAACGGCTTGCTGCCCATCGTGCTGCCCGAATCCACCGTGGACCAGTTGTTCAATGAAGTGCTGGCGTTTCCCGGCTATGCATTGACGATCGACTTGGCGCGCCAAGTCATCCTGCGCCCCCAAGGCGAAGAAATTCCTTTTGAAGTGCAAGCCTTCCGCAAATACTGCTTGCTCAATGGCTTTGACGACATCGGCCTGACCCTGCGCCAGTCCGACAAAATCCGTGCCTTTGAGTCCCAGCGCCTGGCCGCCAAGCCTTGGTTGGCGCGCACCATGTAAGCCTTTGAGAAAGCGCCCATGAAAATCGCAGTTTTGCCAGGTGACGGCATTGGCACCGAAATCGTCGCTGAAGCCGTCAAAGTCCTGCATGTGTTGGACTTGAAGTTTGAAATGGAAACCGCCTTGGTCGGCGGCGCGGCTTATGATGCCCACGGCCACCCCCTGCCTGAGAGCACCTTGAAGCTGGCCAAAGAAGCCGATGCGATTTTGTTTGGCGCGGTCGGTGACTGGAAATACGACACCCTCGACCGCCCGCTGCGCCCCGAGCAAGCGATTTTGGGCCTGCGCAAAAACCTCGGCCTGTTTGCCAACTTCCGCCCCGCGATTTGCTACCCAGAATTGGTGAACGCGTCGAGCTTGAAGCCCGAATTGGTCGCCGGTCTGGACATCTTGATCATCCGCGAGCTGACCGGCGACATCTATTTCGGCCAACCGCGTGGCCGCCGTGTCTCGCCCGATGGCGCGTTTGCCGGCGCCGAAGAAGCCTTTGACACCATGCGCTACACCCGCCCCGAGGTCGAGCGCATCGCCCGCGTGGCCTTTGAAGCGGCGCTCAAGCGCCACAAGCGTGTGACCAGCGTGGACAAAGCCAATGTGCTGGAGACTTTTCAATTTTGGAAAGACATCGTCACCGAGGTGCACAAGGACTACCCCGACGTGGCGCTCGACCACATGTATGTCGATAACGCGGCCATGCAGTTGGTCAAAGAGCCCAAGCGTTTTGACGTGGTGGTCACCGGCAATATGTTTGGCGACATTTTGAGCGACGAAGCCTCGATGTTGACCGGCTCGATCGGCATGCTGCCATCGGCCTCGCTCAACGCCAGCAACCAAGGTTTGTACGAACCCAGCCACGGCAGTGCGCCTGATATCGCGGGCAAAGGCGTGGCCAATCCGCTGGCCACCATCTTGAGCGCGGCCATGATGCTGCGCTTCAGCCTCGGCCAAGAAGCCGCTGCGGTGCGGATTGAAGACGCGGTCAAAAAAGTGTTGGCCCAGGGCTTGCGCACGGGCGACATTTGGAGCGAAGGCACGACCAAGGTGGGCACCGCTCAAATGGGCGATGCTGTGGTCAAGGCCTTGGCCAACCGCCATTAAATAAAAGGCAGAACATGAAAAAAATTGGCAACCGTGTTGGACTCATCGGCTGGCGAGGCATGGTCGGCTCGGTGCTGATGGACCGGATGCAAACCGAAAAAGACTTCGACTTGATCGAGCCTGTGTTTTTCTCCACCTCCAACGCCGGTGGCGCCGCCCCAGCGGTGGCGAAAAATGAAACCCAGCTGCTCGATGGACACGACATCAACGCCCTGAAAGCCTGCGACATCATCATCACTTGCCAAGGCGGCGACTACACCGCCGAGGTGTTCCCCAAGCTGCGCAGCGCTGGCTGGAAGGGCCACTGGATCGATGCAGCCTCCACCTTGCGCATGAATGACGACGCCATCATCATCCTCGACCCGGTCAACCTGCCGGTGATCGAAAAAGCCCTCGCCAAGGGTGGCCTCAATTGGGTGGGTGGCAATTGCACCGTGTCTTGCATGTTGATGGGCGTGGGCGCTTTGTACAAAGCCGGTTTGGTGGAATGGATGAGCACCCAAACCTACCAAGCAGCGTCTGGCGGTGGCGCTGCCCACATGCGTGAATTGCTGACCCAGTTTGGCAGCTTGAACGCCGAAGTGAAGTCCTTGCTGGACAACCCCAAAAGCGCCATCTTGGAAATCGACCGCAAGGTCATCGCCAAACAACGCGCCCTTTCCGCCACAGAAACCGCCAACTTTGGCGTGCCCTTGGGCGGCTCGCTGATCCCCTGGATTGACAAAGATTTAGGCGCTGGCAAGCAAGCCGGCGACGACTTTTGGGGCACCAGCCGCGAGGAATGGAAAGGCATGGCCGAAACCAACAAAATTTTGGGTCAAGGCCCTGGTTTCAGCAGCCCTGCCGTGCCCGTGGATGGTTTTTGCGTGCGCGTGGGTGCGATGCGCTGTCACAGCCAGGCCCTGACCTTCAAACTCAAGAAAAACCTGCCTTTGGCCGACATCGAGGCCATGATTGCCGCTGACAACGAATGGGTGAAAGTCGTGCCCAACCACCGCGAAGACACCATGCAACACCTGACCCCGGTGGCGGTGACCGGCACCATGACCATCCCAGTGGGTCGTTTGCGCAAACTCGCCTTTGGTCCAGATTACCTTGGCGGCTTCACGATCGGCGACCAGTTGCTGTGGGGAGCGGCAGAGCCGCTGCGCCGCATGCTGAGGATTTTGCTGGCGGCTTGACTGTATATACCACTTGGGCGCGCAACTTAAAGTAGATTATGATGACCGGTCTTCAGATGCACGAGAACCATGCACCATGTTTCAATTGCTGACACCCTCTAGACGATTGCTTAAATTTGCCGTCTCGTTGTCAATTTTGACAACATTAAGCGCAAATGCCCTTCAATTGGGTCAGCCGATCGTCAAGTCTCGCTTGGGCGAACCCCTGCAACTGGAAGTTCAGATCAGTGATTTGAACGCCCAAGAAGCGCAAGACTTCCAGGCTGGTTTGGCCAGCGAATCGGTTTACCAAGCCGCGAAAATCAACCGCGTTGCTGGTTTGGACAATGTCCAGGTCAGCTTGACCAAGCGCGCCGAAGACCTGTATGTGATGCAAATCCAAGGGGCTGATCCATTGGTCGACACCTATGTCGATTTGCTGATGGAATTTCGTTGGGCCAGCGGTCGTGCCTACCGAAATCTGGGCTTCCCACTCAGCGGCACCCTCAACAATGCCTTGAAAACCGCGCCGCCTGCAGAGGCCTTGACCTCCCCGAGCGACAACGAGAGCCTGGTCAACAAGCAGCCCCGCCCCGCGCCTTTGCCCAAGGGCGCGCCTGGGCAAGACACAGCCCCCAGAGCCAAGGCCCAAAAAGACAAACCAGCACCGGCTGGCAACACAGCTGATGGCGACACGGTCGAAGTGATCAAGGGTGACACCGCCAGCGAATTGATCATGGCCAACCCCACTGGCGACGTGTCCCTCGACCAGTTGCTGGTCACCATGCTGCGCAACAACCCCACGGCCTTTGTTAACAACAACGTCAACCGTTTGAAAGCGGGTGCTTTGATCACCATGCCCACTGTGGAAGAAGCCCGCACGGTCGACCGCCAAGCAGCGCGTCAAAGTATCCGCTTGCAATCGGCTGATTTCGATGCCTACCGCGCACAACTGGCTGGCCGTGTGCCCACTACCCCACTGGCTGATGCCAATGCCCGAGAAAGCAGCGGCGGCTTGAAAGCACAGGTCCAAAACAATGCACAGCCCCCTGCCGATCAACTCACCTTGAGCAAACCAGGCGCAACCGATGCTGACAAGGTCAGCAAAGACCTCGAATCTGCAGATGCCGCCAAGCGCAGCGATGAAGTGACCAAAAACGTCACCGAATTAGGCGAAATATCCAAAGCCGCGGGCAAGATGCAAGAGGGTGTGCCGACCAACATGCCCGACTTGAGCAGCTCCTACCAGCAAGCCCTGGGGTGGGTCAAGCGCCATGCCTTTGAGCTGATCGGTGGGCTAGCGGTTTTGGCCGCCCTGTGGGTGAGCTATTCCTTGTTCCGCCAGCGCCAGCCCAAAGCAGCCTCAACAGACAAGGAAGACTTCGATTACCTGCAAGACCCCCAACACAAATCGCCAGGTCCACTCAACCTGGACTTCAACCTGGACCTGCCGCCCCATCCCCAAGATCTGCCAGAAGACCCGTTTCGGGTGCGCTTGGATTTGGCCGATGAGCTCTGGAAGCTGGGCCAAAAGCAAACCGGGCTTGCACTGGCGCAAGAAGTGGCTGACCAAACCCATGGTGAAACACGCGAGCGAGCGCTGCGCTGGTTGAACGAACGCGTTTGAGCGCCATGCGATTGGCGTTGGGCCTGAGCTATTTGGGCCAAGCCTATGAAGGCTGGCAAAGCCAAGCATCAGGCAAAACCGTTCAAGACCACCTGGAAAAAGCCTTGGCCGAATTCACCGGCCACCGGGTAAGCACGCTGTGTGCCGGTCGCACCGATTCAGGGGTACATGGCCTGCGGCAGGTGGTGCATTTCGACACACCTGTGGCCCGTGATCTGAATGCCTGGGTGCGTGGCACCAATGCGTTTTTGCCAACCGATATCGCGGTGCAATGGGCCCATGCAGTCCCCTCCAGCTTTCACGCCCGCGCCAGCGCCTTGGCGCGCCGCTATGCCTACTTGCTGCTCGAGTCGCCAGTGCGCCCCAGCCTTGAGGCCGGTCGGGTCGGCTGGGTTTACCGCCCCATGCAGTTACAAGCCTTGCAACAAGCCGCCAGCCATCTCTTGGGCGAACACGATTTCAGCGCTTTTCGCGCCGCCAGCTGCCAAGCCCTGAGCCCGGTGAAAACCATGCACCGGATCGACGTGCAACGGATTGGCCGCCAAGACGGCAGCGCGTATTGGCGGTTTGATTTCGAGGCGAATGCGTTTTTGCACCACATGATCCGCAACCTGATGGGCTGCTTTGTCGCCATCGGACAGGGACTGAAACCACCCGAGTGGATGCAAGAGGTCTTGCAAGCGCGTAGCCGCCAAGAAGCCGCACCCACGTTTTCGCCTGACGGTCTGTATTTCGCCGGGCCGGTTTACGCCGCCGAGTGGGGACTGCCTGAGCAGACGCCCTCTTATGATTGGCTTCCTGGCCAATTTCCATGACACACATACCGATCAAAATCTGCGGCCTGACCCGCGAACAAGACCTGCTGGCTGCGGTGGAGGCCGGTGCCAACGCGCTGGGTTTTGTCTTGTACCCGCCCAGCCCCCGCGCGGTCAGCGCCGAACGTGCTGCCGATTTGGCAGGTCTGCTACCCCCCTTTGTCACCCCGGTGTTGCTGTTTGTAAATGCGAGCCAGGCCGAGGTGGCCCAGGCAGCGGCCCTGGTGCCAGGGGCCTGGCTGCAGTTCCATGGTGACGAAAGCCCCGATTTTTGCCACCAAGTGGCGAGTGGCTTGGGTCGCCGCTGGCTGCGCGCCGCCCGCATACCCAAGGAAACCCCTGCCAACGGCCAGGCTTTTGACCTCGTAAACTACGCACTCGATTACTCAACAGCCGATGCCCTGCTGCTCGACACCTTGGTCGATGCATATGGCGGCAGCGGCAGCACATTCAATTGGTCACAGCTTCCAATAAACGTCAATGCTCACCTCGTTTTGTCTGGTGGACTCACACCTGCAAACGTGGCCGATGGCATCCGCGCCGTGCGCTCGCGCGGACGGTCGTTGGCGGTTGATGTGAGCTCGGGCGTGGAAAGCGCCAAAGGCATCAAAGACCACGACAAAATCCGCGCCTTCGTGGCAGCCGTGCACAGCACCTCGGTTGCCTCTTGAATCCCCGGGCCGCCCTGCAGCCCTTCAATCGATAATGCAACCATGTCTACCTACCAACAACCCGATATCCGTGGCCACTTTGGAAACTATGGCGGCAGCTTCATCAGCGAAACCCTGACCCACGCGATCGAAGAGCTCAAAGCCGCTTACGCCAAATACCAGCACGACCCCGAATTCATCGCCGAGTTCAAACACGAACTCGCGCATTTCGTCGGTCGCCCCTCACCGATTTACCACGCGGCCCGCATGAGTCGCGAGCTGGGTGGCGCCCAGATTTACTTCAAGCGCGAAGACCTCAACCACACTGGCGCCCACAAAATCAACAACACCATTGGCCAAGCCATGCTGGCCAGGCGCATGGGTAAGCCGCGCATCATTGCCGAAACCGGCGCCGGCCAACACGGTGTGGCCACCGCCACCATCTGTGCCCGCTATGGTTTGGAATGCGTGGTCTACATGGGCAGCGAGGACGTGAAGCGCCAAAGCCCGAACGTCTACCGCATGAAGCTTTTGGGTGCGACCGTGGTGCCTGTCAACAGCGGCAGCCGCACCTTGAAAGACGCCTTGAACGAAGCCATGCGCGACTGGGTCGCCAATGTGGACAACACCTTCTACATCATTGGCACCGTGGCTGGGCCTCACCCCTATCCGATGATGGTGCGCGATTTCCAAAGCGTGATTGGCGAGGAATGCATCGCTCAAATGCCCGCCATGCACCATGGCCTGCAACCCGATGCGGTGCTGGCCTGTGTAGGTGGCGGCTCCAACGCCATGGGCATTTTTCACCCCTACATTCCCTTTGAAAACACCCGCCTCATCGGTGTGGAAGCCGCGGGTGAAGGCATGGACAGCGGCAAGCACTCTTGTTCTTTGCAACGCGGCGTTCCTGGCGTGCTGCACGGCAACCGCACTTATGTGCTGCAAGACAGCAATGGGCAAATCACCGAAACGCATTCGATCAGCGCGGGTCTGGACTACCCCGGCGTGGGTCCTGAGCACGCGTTTTTGAAAGACATTGGCCGCGCCGAGTATGTCGGTGTGACCGACCAAGAGGCATTGGACGCGTTCCACTATTTGTGCCGCACCGAGGGCATCATCCCCGCGCTGGAGTCTAGCCATGCGGTGGCCCACGCCATGAAACTCGCCAAGACCATGACGCCCAAACAATCTATTTTGGTGAATTTGTCAGGTCGAGGCGACAAAGACATAGGCACCGTGGCCGATTTGTCCAACGCAGATTTCTTCTGCCGCCCTAGTTGCCAAGGTCAATCGGTCAAGGGTGAACACGCCATTTCGCTGACCGCCCTCCAAACGAGCAAAGCATGAGCCG
>CAMCES010000061.1 GCA_945873925.1 Bordetella parapertussis | reverse complement strand
TTTCAAGATGAGATCTGCCGGGGCCTTGAGCCCCCTAAAGAGTCGTTCAAGACCAGGACGTTGATAGGTCAGGTGTGGAAGCGCAGTAATGCGTTAAGCTAACTGATACTAATTGCTCGTGCGGCTTGACCCTATAACTTTGATACAGCGATGTTCAAGGTTGTTATGCCAAGTGACGCATTCAAAATAAAAGCTGATTCGCTCTATAAATTCCTTGTCCTGACTTAGTCACGATGAGAACAAGTTATGCCTGATGACCATAGCGACGTGGTACCACTCCTTCCCATCCCGAACAGGACAGTGAAACGCGTCAGCGCCGATGATAGTGCGGATCCCCGTGTGAAAGTAGGACATCGTCAGGCTATTACAGCCTCAAAAAGCCCAACTCAACCGAGTTGGGCTTTTTGTTTTGTTGGTTCAAAAGTTAAAGTTCAGTTTCAGGTGTTGATCAGGAAACCATGGTGTATTTGCATGGCTTTTCGTTCAACCAACTCTTGTACGAGTTGATTCATCCACTGCATCAGTGGCACTTGCGCAAAAAAAACAGCATGAATCTTCAGCATCAAAGGCGCAACTGACGCCCATGCCAAGAATTGCTGCAAATCAAAGCGCTGGTGTTCCATCAATTTGAATTTCAGCAGCACTTTGGCGGCGTACAAAGCATGTTTGTCGGGATGACTTGCAAAGAAATCCAACTTGCTTCGTGCTTGAGAAAGTGCTTGGTTGACATCTGTGAACAGACGGCCGTGGCCTGGCAAAACCACATGCACCTTGAGCTGCTCAACCATGTCCAGGGTTGAAGCTATATGTTGAAAACCGGACCCTCCCAAAAACTCAGGGAACACCACACCAAAGCCACTTTCCCATAAAGCATCGGCTGACAACAACAAACCATGTTCGGGCTGGAAAAAAACCAAAGAATCATTGTCATGACCAGGCGATGACTTGGCCAGCCAAGGGTAGCCACACACCATCAGGACCTGGTCAGGGCAAATGCCGTGGGTGGCGCCAAACCGCGGACAGGTTTGACCCGTCATCTCAAAACTCAGTGCCTGGTCATTCCAATCAACAACAGTCTCGAACTGTGTGATGGGGACATGGGTTTGCAGTAGAGCATATTCAGCTTGGAGAAGTGCATTCCCGCCACAATGGTCGCTGTGCAAATGGGTGTTGACAATGGTGTCCAAAGACTGGCCAGCCAGTTGCTGCTTGACCAAACCAATCAACTGGGCCGAATGGGTAACGTAACCCGTATCGAACAAGGCAGCTTGGTCTGGTGATTGCAGCAGCAAACTGTTGGAGGACAGCCAGCCACGTTCAATGAAAGTCAATCCTGCTGGAAGCATGTTGGGATACAAAAGTAACTGTCAGTAAAACAAGATATCCTTGGGTAATCTCAGTTTAGTTTGAAAAGCGTGGACGAAAACCAACCCCATACCAAAACAAACCATTTTTTCCAGCCGTTGTGGAAAAAAATCATGGGCCACTTCTTTGCCAAGCCCCAAAGCAAAGAGGAACTGATCGATCTGATTGACTCTGCCGAGATCAAGGACTTTATCGGTGCAGAGAGCCGAATCATGCTGGAAGGGGTGTTGAATATCGGGGACATGCGGGTGGCAGACATCATGGTGCCCGCAACACGCATGGACATGCTCGACATCCACATGGAAATGGATGAGTTGCTCGACAAGGTCATCGACATTGGCCACTCGCGGTACCCAGTCTATGAAAACGACAAAGAAAGCATCATCGGGGTATTGATGGCCAAAGACTTGCTGAAATTTCAGCGGGCGCCGGAATTGAACATCAAAATATTGCTTCGCACCGCTGTGTTTGTGCCTGAAAGCAAGAAACTGATTGACTTGTTGCGTGATTTCAAGCGCAACAGGAATCACATGGCGATGGTGGTGGATGAATTTGGGCGTATTGCTGGCTTGGTCACATTTGAAGATATCCTGGAAGAGATCGTGGGTGAAATCGAAGACGAGTTCGACACTGAAACAGACCAAGGTGATATTTACAGCTTGGTTGACAACAGCTTTCGGGTGGCTGGACACACCGGCATCGATGCGATCAACCAGCGCTTTGAGATTGAGTTGACCACCGAGGTGGATGAGGAAAGCTTCGACACGATTGGCGGCTTGATTGCGCACGAAATGGGCCGCGTCCCCCAAAAAGGTGAACACCGGGATATGCAGGGTTATCGGTTTGAAGTCATGCATGTCAAAGGGGGTTCGGTGAAATGGTACAGGGTTAAAAAACTCAAAACCTGATTAAACCAGTGGCCTTGCCAAACTATCAGCTGTATGCCTTGGCCATCGGATTGGGTGGAATGCAGGCCATGGCATTGAGTTATCCAGTCGATGGCGCAGTTTCTCCTCTGCTCCAAATCACGAGCATGATGGGATTGCTTCGGATCACCCAAAACAAGCATGCATTTCGCACAACCTGGTTGTACGCAACCACCTGGTTGTGCGCCAGCGTCTGGTGGTTGTTCATCGCATTGCATCAATTCGGTCAACTGCCCGCTGTGTTGTCCGTGTTGGCCATTTTTTTGCTTTGCGGCGGCTTATCGCTTTACTATGCGTGCGCCGTCAAGTTGTACGCATGGAGCCGATCAGCGCTGCCGCCCATGCTGCAGGCATTGATGTTTGCTGCTGCTTGGACAGCAGCTGAAATGGCCAGAGCCCAATGGTTCACTGGATTCCCCTGGGCAGCCGTGGGTTATGCCCATGTCGACGGTCTGCTATCGGGTTTGTCTTCGTACACCGGGGTCTATGGTGTGGGCTTTGCAGCTGCATGGGTATCGGCCGTGACAGTAGCCGCCTGGATGAGTGGAGATAAACACATCCGGCGAATCGCGATCTTGGGCTTTACAGTTGCCTTGCCAGTGAGCATGCCGGTGCCGGAGAACGTTCCTGGCCTGAGCGTTGCATTGCTGCAGGGAAACATTGCACAAAATGAAAAATTTACAGCAGCGCGTCAACAAGCGATTGAATGGTACAAGCAGGGTTTACAGTCAAGCCATACCCAACTGTCCGTGCTTCCAGAGACAGCGATTCCCTATTTCAAATCTGAACTGCCAGGCAAAACATGGGAGGACCTGACAGAGAAATTCCAGTCGGGCGAGCAAGCGGCCATCATCGGCATCCCAACACGAGATGGTGTCAACGGCTATGGCAATTCAGCGATAGGTTTGGGCATGGACGGGGGAACAACGCAGTACGACAAGCACCACTTGGTCCCGTTTGGTGAATTCACCCCTGCATCTATGCGTTGGTTTACCAACATGCTCAAGCTGGGTTTCGCAGACTTCAACCGAGGTCCGCAGGATGCGCCAGCCTTTGCCTGGAAAGGCAATCGATTGGCGGTCAATATTTGCTATGAGGATTTGTTTGGCGAAGAACTGGCCAAACGGTTTGTCAGCCATCCCGAAGGCATTCCAACGGTGTTGGTCAATATCAGCAACATTGCATGGTTTGGAGACACGGTGGTGGTCCGGCAACACCTCAACATTGCCCGCATGAGAAGCCTGGAGTTTAAAACGCCCAGTATCCGAGCCACCAATTCAGGCGGTACTGCCATCATCAATGCACATGGTGTCATCACACACCAATTGCCACCCTACACCCAAGGCATTTTGTATGGCGAGGTGGCAGCCCAACCCGGCGTGGTCACACCTTTTGCCTACTGGGCAGGTCATTGGGGGCTCAAGCCGTTGTGGCTGATTTGCCTGGGCATCATGCTTGCGGTGTCAGCACACAGCTGGCGAGGTCGCAAAATCAAGGGCGAAGTAGGCGATAAGTAAAATGAGCGAATGACATTTCAAAAAATCATTTTGCAACTGCAACAGTACTGGGATGCGCAAGGATGCGCATTGCTGCAACCCTATGACATGGAGGTCGGTGCAGGTACATCGCACACCGCAACTTTTTTACGCGCCATCGGCCCCGAACCTTGGAAGGCCGCCTATGTTCAGCCCTCACGCAGACCCAAGGATGGTCGTTACGGTGAAAACCCCAACCGTTTGCAGCACTACTACCAATACCAGGTGGTGCTCAAACCTGCGCCTGCAGATATTTTGGACTTGTACCTGGGCTCCTTGAAAGCACTGGGTTTTGACCTGAGGCAAAACGACATCCGCTTTGTGGAAGACGACTGGGAGAATCCCACCTTGGGCGCCTGGGGTTTGGGCTGGGAGGTGTGGCTCAATGGCATGGAGGTGACCCAATTCACATATTTCCAGCAAGTCGGCGGCATCGACTGCCGGCCTGTCACTGGTGAAATCACCTATGGCTTAGAGCGCTTGGCGATGTACCTGCAAGGTGTTGACAATGTCTACGACTTGCAATGGACCGACACCATGAGCTATGGCGATGTCTACCTGCAAAATGAAAAAGAGCAATCGGCCTATAACTTTGAACACAGCGACATGGCTTTTTTGTTTCACGCTTTCAATGCCCATGAAACCCAAGCCAAGCATTTGATGGCCAATGAATTGGCCTTGCCAGCTTATGAGCAGGTACTCAAAGCGGCGCACACTTTCAATTTGCTCGATGCGCGCGGCGCGATCAGTGTGACCGAACGTGCCGCCTACATTGGCAAAATCCGCAACCTCGCTCGCAGCGTCGCGCAAAGTTATTTGCAAAGTCGAGAGCGTTTGGGCTTTCCGATGGCTCCTCCCAAATGGTTGGCTCAGATGACCAAGGCGGCAGCATGAAAAACCTCCTGCTCGAACTCTTTGTCGAGGAATTGCCGCCCAAGTCCTTGCGCAAACTGGGGCAGGCCTTTGCCGATGGCATCGCCAAGGGTTTGCAAGACAGTGGTCTGCTGCAAAACAACAGCCAAACACAGATGTTTGCAACCCCTCGCCGAATGGCGGTTCATATCACTGATGTGGCAGAAAAAGCAGCGGATCAACATGTCACGCAAAAACTCATGCCAGTGTCTGTCGGTTTGGATGCGCAGGGTCAAGCCACGCCTGCTTTGCTGAAAAAACTCCACAGCCTGGGCCTGGGCGCACAAGACGTGGCGAAACTGCATGAAAAAACAGATGGCAAAGCCGCGACTTTGTTTGTGGACCAACTGGTTCAAGGGCAGACCTTGGCGCAGGCTTTGCAAGCCGCCTTGCTGATGAGCTTGGGCAAACTGCCGATCGCCAAGTCCATGACCTATCAGCTGATGACCGATACCGCCCTGCCAGGTTGGGACAGTGTCAGCTTTGTGCGGCCCGCCCACGGCTTGGTGGCATTGCACGGTGACCAGGTCGTGCCTGTTTCGGTGCTGGGTTTGTTTGCAGGTCAAAGCACGCATGGTCATCGGTTTGAAGCCAAGGTTTCCCCAGTGGTGTTTAAACATGCTGACGAATACGCAGAGGCTTTGCTTAGAGACGGTTGTGTGATCGCCAGTTTTCAAACGCGGCGAGACAGCATTGCCAAACAACTGCTGGGCGCAGCGCAACAACTGGGCGCAGGTGTCAAGCCAATCGAAGATGAGGATTTGTTGGACGAGGTCACTGCCTTGGTTGAGAGACCGAATGTGTTGGTCTGTCAGTTTGACCCGGTTTTTTTGCAGGTGCCACAAGAATGCTTGATTCTCACGATGAAGGCGAATCAAAAATACTTCCCTTTGCTCGACGCGTCAGGCCAATTGAGCAACCGTTTTTTGGTGGTGAGCAACATCAGCCCAGAAGACCCCAGTGCCGTCATCCAGGGCAATGAACGTGTGGTGCGGCCGCGCTTGGCCGATGCCCAGTTTTTCTTTGACCAAGACCGCAAAAAAACACTTGCCTCGCGGGTTGAGGGGCTAGGCAAAGTGGTCTATCACAACCAATTGGGTACCCAAGGTGAACGCAGTCAACGTGTCAGCTTGCTTGCGCAACGCATCACCGACTTGATTGCGCAGGGCAAAGACCCGGTGTTTCAAGCCGCTGTGGACACTGCAGCCAAGTTGGCCAAAACCGATTTATTGACCGACATGGTTGGAGAATTCCCAGATCTGCAGGGCACCATGGGCGCTTACTATGCTCGCCATGATGGCTTAGGCGAGGACGTGGCGATCGCGATTGAAGACCATTACAAGCCACGTTTTGCCGGTGATGAACTGCCACGCAATCCGGTGGGAATGGTGGTGGCACTGGCTGACAAACTTGAAACCCTGGTGGGCATGTTTGGTATTGGCAACTTGCCTACCGGCGACAAAGACCCTTTTGCATTGCGCAGGCATGCGTTGGGCGTTTTGCGCATACTCACCGAAGGTGGTTTGGAAATTGCCCTGAATGAACTGCTGGCCCACGCACACGAGGTGTTTGGCGACCAGATTGAGCCAGTCGCACCAGCCTTGACCGCGTTCATCCATGACCGCATGGCTGTCAGCTTGCGTGACCAGTTGTACTCAGCGCAAGAGGTGGATGCTGTGTTGGCCTTGCATCCTCAGAGGCTCGATGAGGTCAGGCAGCGTTTGTTGGCCGTGCGCGCATTTGCCGCTTTGCCTGAAGCTGCATCCCTGGCAGCTGCCAACAAGCGGATTGGCAACATCTTGAAAAAATCCGGGCAAGTCGATCCCCATGCCAATCCGGTGCTGTTCAAAGTGCAGGCCGAGACCCAACTCTTCAACGCCATGCAAAAGTTGTTGCCCTCATCGCAAGCCCAGTTCGAAGCAGGCGACTACACCGCAAGTTTGCAAACCTTGGCTGCCTTGCGTGAACCGGTTGATGCATTTTTTGAGGATGTCATGGTCAACACCGAAGAAGCCGATTTGCGTTTGAATCGACAAGGTTTGTTGAAGTCATTGCACCTGGCCATGAACCAGGTAGCCGACCTGTCTCGTTTGTCAGCCTAAACCATGATGCACACCAAACTTGTCATCCTCGACCGTGATGGCACCATCAACCAAGACAGCGATGACTATGTCAAGACGGTTGATGAGTGGATACCCTTGCCGGGCGCCATTGATGCCATGGCCCGGCTGCACCATGCTGGCTGGCACGTGGTGATTGCCAGCAACCAGTCAGGCTTGGGACGCGGCTTGTTTGATGTGGCCACCCTCAACCAAATGCATGACAAGCTCAACAAACTGCTGTCCAAAGCCGGTGGTCGGGTAGATGCGATTTTTTATTGCCCGCACACGCCAGATGAGCAGTGTCAATGCCGCAAACCGCAGCCGGGTATGTTCAAACAAATTGGTGAGCGTTTTGGTGTGCAGGTGGCCGATGTGCATGCCGTTGGAGACAGCTTGCGTGATGCACAAGCTGCTGCGGCCTGGGGCTGTCAAACCCATTTGGTGCAAACCGGTAAGAGCCAGGGATTGACTGGCCATGCACTGCCAAGAGAGTTTCCTGCGACAACACGGGTACACAAAGACTTGTCTGCGTTTGCCGATTGGTTGATCAGCGAATCGTCCCCCAAGGAGTTCGGCGCTTGATGGCAGCTGTTCGATCCTGTCTGCATCTGCTGTGGATGCTGGTCACGGTCGTCCCGGTGGCTTTGTACCTGATGCTCAGCGCTGTTTTGGGCGCCAGTGGCCATCGCCTCTACAGGCTGGCCAGGTTCTGGTTGTGGCTCAGTATCGTTGGCGCCAAGACCATCTTGGGTATCCGTTACCGGGTCGAAGGTGAAGCAAATTTGCCCGCCGGTGACCTGCCTGCGGTGTTGTTGGTCAAACACCAATCCACATACGAGACTTTTTTGATGCCAGTGATCATGCCGCGCGACCTGGCTTATGTCTTTAAAAAAGAACTGCTGTATGTGCCCTTTTTTGGTTGGGCCATTGGCCGTCTCGACATGATCCATATCGACCGCCGATTGCGCAAACAGGCTTTCCATAAAGTGGCGCAACAAGGCCGTGCGTTGCTGCAACGGCGCGTTTGGATCATCATGTTCCCTGAAGGCACTCGGATTGAGCGCGGGCAAACTGGAGAATACAAATCCGGCGGAGCGCGGTTGGCGATCGATGCCGGTGTGCCGGTTGTGCCGATCGCTGTGAATTCTGGCCTGTGCTGGCCCCGCAAAGCTTTCATCAAGCGCCCCGGCTTGGTGACCGTCTCGATTGGCAAACCGATTCAGAGCGTCGGGCGCGACCCGGACGAGCTCATGGCCGAGGTGCAGCAATGGATCGAATCGGAAATGCGCCGCTTAGATCCCCAGGCCTATCTCGAACAAGACACCTTATGAAAGCCTTTGTTCAACTCGCCTTGGATTGGTTGGACCCCAAGCCAGCTGCGCTGGCCGTGCCCACGGAGCCGGCGCAGCCGCTGCTGGCGTTGTCAGAGGTATTGACGGCCATCCATTTTCAGCACCCACATGCCAACCGCGGCATCCACTTGGGCGCAAGCTCGGTGGCCTATTGTTTAAAACGAAGTCCGCGAAAAACCATTGGCATGTCGGTCGGACCAGACGGCCTGGATGTGCGTGCCCCACGCTGGGTCGGCATTGGCGTGATCGAGGCGTTCTTGCTTGAAAAAACAGACTGGATCTTGCACCAGTTGTTGGAAATGCAAGCACGTCAGCGGCAGATGCAAGCCAGCATCATCCAATGGCGCGATGGTGTGACATTGCCGTTCTTGGGGGAAACCATTGTGCTCAAGCTGGATGCGACGCACGGTTTCAAGACCGTAGG
>CAMCES010000060.1 GCA_945873925.1 Bordetella parapertussis | reverse complement strand
CCATCATTGCCCCGAGTTACCGTTTTTATCCAGACACCACCACGGAGCAAGCGCAAATAGAAGCCGCGATGAAGACCTATGGCGTTGTGCGGGGTGCTTAGCTTGCTTCGTCAGTTTGCTTCGTCGCTGCGCTCCTCGCAATGACCGCTCCTAGCAATGACAGCTCCTAGCAATGACAATATGAGTCATTGCGAGCGCTGCCTTTAGCCGCGAGGAGCAGAGCGATGCGGTGGGAAGCCATCTAAAACCTCGGCAAATCCGGGTGGCTGATTTGCCCACCGCGCACCAGCATCTTGCCGTACTCGGCGCAGCGTTGCAGGGTGGGAATCACCTTGCCAGGGTTGAGCAAGCCTTGCGGGTCGAAGGCGCGTTTGACGCCAAACATTTGCTCGTTTTCAGCGGCTGAAAACTGCACGCACATGGAGTTGAGTTTTTCCACGCCCACGCCGTGCTCGCCGGTCACCGTGCCGCCCATGGCCACACTGGTCTCCAAAATGTCTGCGCCAAAGAGTTCGCAGCGGCGGAGTTGATCGGGGTCGTTGGCATCAAACAAAATGAGGGGGTGCAAGTTGCCATCCCCCGCATGAAACACATTGGCGCAGCGCAAGCCGTATTTTTTCTCCATCTCGGCAATCGCCAACAAAATGTCTGCCAAGCGTTTGCGCGGGATGGTCGAGTCCATGCACATGTAGTCGGGGCTGATGCGGCCGCTGGCGGGAAATGCATTCTTGCGGCCACTCCAAAACCGCAGGCGCTCGGCCTCGTCGCGGCTCACCGCAATGGCAGTTGCGCCACAGCGTTGCAGCACCGCGCTCATGCGGCCGATTTCTTCTTCCACCTCTTCGGGCGTGCCGTCGCTCTCGCACAGCAAAATCGCCTCGGCGCTCAGGTCGTAGCCAGCGTGGACAAAGTCTTCCACCGCAGCGGTCATGGGCTTGTCCATCATCTCCAAGCCCGCAGGGATGATGCCTGCGGCAATGACGGCCGCCACCGCGTCACCGGCTTTGCGCAGATCGTCAAAGCTCGCCATGATGCAACGTGCCAACTGTGGCTTGGGCGTGAGCTTGACCGTCACCTCGGTGGTGATGGCCAACATGCCCTCCGAGCCCACCACCAGCGGCAGCAGGTCCAAGCCTGGCGCGTCCAAGGCATCGCCACCAAACTCGATGGGCTCGCCATCCATGGTGAAGCCCTTGACCTTCAACACGTTGTGCAGGGTGAGGCCGTATTTCAAGCAATGCACGCCGCCGGAGTTTTCCGCCACATTGCCACCGATGGTGCAGGCGATTTGGCTGGAAGGGTCGGGCGCGTAATACAGCCCCAAAGGCGCAGCCGCTTCGCTGATGGCCAGGTTGCGCACGCCGCATTGCACCACAGCGGTTCGGCTGTGCACATCCATTTTCAAAATCTTGTTGAACTTGGCCAACGAGAGCGTGACGCCTTGCGGGTGCGGCATCGCACCACCCGACAAGCCGGTGCCCGCGCCGCGAGCGACCACCGGCACACCCAAGCGATGGCAGGTGCGCAGCACGGCTTGCACCTGGGCCTCGGTTTCGGGCAGCACCACGCACATCGGGCGTTGGCGGTAGGCGGTCAAGCCGTCGCATTCATAGGGCGTGGTGTTTTCAGCAGAGCACAGCACCGCATGGGCGGGCAAGACGCTGCGCAACGCGCTTAAAACAACCGCGCTGTCTGCGGTGTGAAGCAACGCTTGGTGTTGGGTCGACAAGGGAGCATTCATGGGCAAGACACAGACAGGAAATCGCTACTGTAAGCCATGCTCCCTACTCAGGCGGCGGCAAGGGTTTTGAACGGTGCCAAGCGGTTGATTTCCTGTTGCAGCGCTGTTGGTGAAATGGGTTTGGAGACATAGCCATTGGCACCGGCATCCATGAACCGCTCGCGGTCAAAATTGAGCGCGTAGGCGGTCACCATGATGACCGGTGTGTCAGGGTGCGAGGCGCCCCGGCTTTCGCGCATGCGGCGCAAAGCGCCCATGCCGTCGAGCACCGGCATCATCACATCCAGCAGCACCAGGTCAAAGCGTTGCTGCGTGAACAACTCCAAGGCGGCTTGTCCGTTGGTGGCTTTGGCATAGGTGTGGCCCATTTGGTCGAGCATCATGCACAGCAGCTTCATGTTGATTGGGTGGTCTTCGGCCACCAGGATATGCAGCTGTGTGCCAGCGCGGCTCAGGGGCTCGGCCGGGTGAAACTGCACCGGGCTTGCTTGCGTGGCTTGGGCGCAGGGCAGGGTCAGGCTGAACTTGGCCCCTTGGTTGGGTGCAGATTCGATTTGCATATGGCCGCCCATGAGTTGCACCAACTCGCGGGTGATCGCCAGACCCAAGCCGGTGCCGCTCATGGCTGGGTTGTGGTGCAGGCCATGGGTGAATGGCTGGAACAGGTTGTCGGCTTTGCTGGCTTGAAAGCCCACGCCAGAGTCTTGCACCGTGAAGTTGAGCAACCAGGTGCCCGCTTGTCCGGTGGGCGTCAAGCGCAGGCTGGTGTGCACATAGCCTTGGTTGGTGAACTTGATCGCGTTGCTGATCAGGTTGCTCATCACTTGGCGAAAGCGCAGTGGGTCGAGCATGACCGGCGGCGTGTCGGCAGGAATGTCCTCATACCCCAGGCTCAAGCCTTTGGCATGGGCTTGCGGGTAGAAGCCGCGCAAGGTTTGATGCAACAAGTCCATGGGGTGGCAAGGGCGGGTATCCAATTGGAGGTGGCCGGCTTGGAGTTTGGAATAGTCCAGCACGGTGCTGATCACGTTCATCAGGTGCGAGGCCGATTCGTGAGCCAGGCTGAGGTATTCCCGTTGTTGCGGTGTCAGGTCGGTTTGCAGCACGATTTGGGTCATGCCGACCAAGCCGTTCATCGGCGTGCGTATTTCGTGGCTCAAGGTGGACAAGAAATGGCTCTTCAAGCTGTGCTCGGCAAGCTCGACTTCCTCAGCCGCATGCGTGGATGAAGCCAAAGGGCCTGTCAAAGGCAATTCAGGGGTGGCATTTTGGGCGGGCGCAGGGTTGGCGAGCGTGGCCGCCTGGCTGGTCAAAGCCTGCAACTGCGATTGGTATTGCTGTGCCAATCGTTTCGCGGCCTCCAGTTCGGTTTCGAGTTGCTGGCGCTGGGCTTGCCAGTGGTCAAATTTGGCTTTGGTACTGGGCTGCGCAGCCTCCCGCTCGAGGTAGTCGAGCGCCAACCAACCAACCGCCGTGCCAAACAAGGCCATGCCCAGAACCAAGAGCGGTTGCTGAAAGAAGGTGGCGACAAGCATGGCCAAGCTGAGTCCAAGGCTGGTGCTGCGCCAAGCGTAGGCCCAGAGTTTGGCGGGGGAGGCCAGTTTCATGTGGTAGGTTTTGGCAGGGGTCATGGTGGTTCCAGTTGGGTTGAACAAGCCGCATCACTACAAAAGAACTCAAAATTCATTGGATGCAATCATATAGCGTGTATTTTATACACCAAAACTTATAAATTGGTAAAAATTTAATAATAATTATGTATTTGTTGCATTTATCAAACTTTGCGACTGTCGGCTTCGCCTGTAGCCATTCGTCCTACACTCAAACACTTCATCGCCCACCGCCTCAAGAGGTTTGAATGACTGCTGCTGCCCTCACCCAGGACCATTTGTGGTTGCCCTTCACCCCCAACCGCCATTTCCACCAGCAACCGCGGGTCATGGTGAAAGCCGATGGCATGCACTTCACCACCCAGGGCGGGCAGCAGGTGCTCGACGGCATTTCCAGCCTGTGGTGCGTGGTGGCTGGGCACAACCAAGCGCCGATCAATGAAGCCATCACCCGGCAGTTGCAAACCCTGGACTACGCCACCGCATTTCAGTTCGGCACCGACCGCGGCTTTGAGGCCGCACAGCGCATTGCAGCATTCGCGCCGGGCGACTTGAACAAGGTTTTGTTGTGCAGCTCGGGCTCAGAAGCCGCCGACACCGCGATCAAGCTGGCACTGGCCTACCACCGTGCGCGCGGCCAAGGTCACCGGCAAGTCTTCATTGGTCGAGAGCGCGGTTACCACGGCGTGGGCCTGGGAGGCATGAGCCTGGGCGGCATCCCAGGTAACCGCAAGGTGTTTGGCGCGGCCATGTTGCCCCGCGTGGACCACATGCGTTTCATCCATGACCCGGTCAACCATGCCTATATCCATGGTGAATTGCCCGATTGGGCAGACGACCCGCTGCTGGAGCTCGAGCAACGCATCTTGCCCCTGCACGACCCGAGCAACGTGGCGGCGATTTTTGTCGAGCCAGTCGCCGGCAGCGCGGGTTGGTACATCCCACCCAAGGGCTATTTGCAGCGCTTGCGCGAGATCTGCGACAAGCACGGCATCTTGCTGGTGTTTGACGAAGTGATCACCGGTTTTGGCCGCCTGGGCAAGCCGTTCGCAGCCGATTTTTTTGGTGTCCTGCCCGATATGCTCACCTTTGCCAAAGGCGTGACCAATGGCGTGATTCCCTTGGGCGGTGTGTTGTGTCGCGAGCAGATCCATACCGCCATGATGCAAACCGATGCGCCCCTGCATGCGATCGAGTTCGCCCATGGCTACACCTATTCAGGGCACCCCGTGGCGTGCGCCGCCGCGGTGGCCACGCTGGATGTGTTTGAGCAACAAGACCTGCTGGCGCGTGCCTCGGCCGCCGCACCCGTGCTCGGCGACGCGGTGCATGCCGCGATCAAGGGCTTACCCAAAGTGGTCGGCATCCGCAGTTTGGGCTTGGCCGCAGCCGTTGAGTTGGCCGCCAACGCTGCTGCGCCGGGCAAAGCAGCCTATGAGATTTTTTTAGATTGCTTGGCCCATGGCGTCTTGGTGCGCGCCGCAGGCGACAACCTGGTGCTGGCTCCTGCCTATGTGGTGAGCCCGGCGCAAATCGCGCAAATGGTCGACACCTTGGCTGCCGCCATCAAACGCCACGCTGATCAAGTCCACGCGGGCTGATCAAGGCGTTTGCACCTTGCGCAAAAACTGCTCGAGCAGGTCGCCATTGCTTTGCACCACGCGCACCCGGACCGGCAGATAGCCAAGGCTGGGTGAGAGCCAAATGTCAATGGTTTGGTCGTATTGCTGCACCGGCAAGCGGCTGAGCTTGAGGGTGGGCAGGCTGCCGATCGGCAGCTGCAGAGTTTCGCGCTTGTTGACCGCAAAAACCCAGACCTCGGCAGACCGTGCAGACACCACTTGCAATGGGATTTGTTGCCCGACCTCGCGCATCACGGGGTTGCCTTCCATGAGAGCGGCCAACTGCAAGAACAAACTCAGTCGGTCTTGCGCGCCATCTTGCAATGGCTGAGAAGGGGTGTTGGCACTGAAACTCACCACGCCCTTTGAACGTTCGAAATGCGCAGCCACCTCTTGCTTGAATTTGTCGCCAAACCGCGTGGGTTGCAAGCCTTGTTCGGTGAGTTGGCCAATGCTGGTTTGGCTGCGCGAGCCCAGCAGCAAGTGCCGAATTTCCTGGCGCAGCTGGTATTGCTGGCTGTCGTGCTTCCACAGCATGTCGCCATCGGCGCTGTAGCGGATGCCTTTGCTTTCACCGACGAAATCAAACACCAATTTGGCCGAGGCTGGCCATTGGTATTGCAGTGTGTTCTGAGCTGCGGCAGGGCTTGGTGGCGCTGAGGGCGTGCTTGGCTCGGCTGCAGGGATGGGCGGTGCTGGCACAGGTTCAGGCACTGGCACCGGCATGGCCGTGGCTTGACTGACATCTGTCTGGTCAGCAGGTTTGGTGAAATTGGGGTCCATCTCGCTGGCTGCCTCGGCTTGATTCAAGGCACGCAAGCCCGTCTGGTTGCCAGCCGCTTCAGTTGTTGCTTGAGGGCTTTGGGGTGCCTGGCTGATCGTTTTGGCTGCTGGCTTGGTGGATGGCCTTGTCGATGGCGCAGCTGCGCTTGGCGGCAATTGCACCTGCCAGCTACGGCTGGTTTTGTCTGGCATGGGCAAATCCAGCCGCAAGCCTTGCAAAGCCAGGCCGTGCAACAGCAGCACCAGCCCGGCCAACAGCAACAGCGGCCAGCGGCGCCGAGGGGGCGATGGATAGAATGACTGCATGAAATTGGCCACTTACAAAGACGGTTCTCGCGATGGACAGCTGGTGGTGGTGTCGCGCGATTTGGCGACAGCACATTATGCGAGCGGCATCGCAACGCACATGCAGCAACTGCTCGACGACTGGAACTTCATTTCCCCGCAACTGCAAGACCTGTCGCAAACCCTCAACCAAGGCCGCGCCCGACACGCCTTCGCCTTTGACCCCAAGATGTGCATGGCGCCCTTGCCCCGCGCCCACCAGTGGGCAGACGGCTCGGCCTACATGAACCATGTCGAATTGGTGCGCGCTTCTCGCAACAGCCCCGTGCCTGACAACTATTACACCGACCCGCTGATGTACCAAGGCGGCAGCGATGATTTCCTGGGCCCATGTGACCCGGTGGTGTGCGTGTCAGAAGACCATGGCATCGACTTCGAGGCCGAGGTGGCGGTGATCACCGGCGACGTGCCGATGCAGGCCGGCCCAGACGATGCCTTGGAAGGCATTCGCTTGGTCATGCTCGCCAATGACGTGTCATTGCGCCGCTTGATCCCAGACGAACTCGCCAAAAACTTTGGCTTCTTGCAAGGCAAACCCGCCACCGCCTTCAGCCCCGTCGCGGTCACGCCTGACGAACTGGGTGACGCTTGGGACCACGGGCGTTTGCACCTGACCATGCGGGTGGACTGGAACGGCAAGCGCGTGGGCATGTGCGAGGCAGGCCCCGAGATGACGTTTCACTTTGGACAATTGATTGCCCACCTGTGCAAAACCCGCAATGTGCGGGCAGGCAGCATCATCGGCAGCGGCACGGTCAGCAACCAAGCGGTCGAGACCCAAGGCCAAAAGGACTGGCCCAAGGGCTACAGCTGCATCGCTGAAAAGCGTGCCATCGAGACCATCTTGGACGGCCGCGCCAGCACCGGCTTCATGCAATTTGGCGACACGGTGCGCATCGAGATGAAGGGCAAAGACGGCCTCAGCGTGTTTGGCGCCATCGACCAAAGCATCGCGCCCCTGGTTCGTTGACCACTGGACTTCCCCCAACCACTGCCAGCCCAGAGACGCATGAAAACCATCGACTACAGCATTTACAGCAGCCTGAGCATCACCCGCCGTGGGCCCAACGACAGCGTGCTCGACATCCAAATGAAGGCCTTGAACGGCAAGCTGCCCACCGCTGGGCACCAAGGCCATGAAGACCTGTGCGAGGTGTGGCGCGATGTGGGCCGGGATGACAGCGTGCGTTGCGCGGTGTTGCGCGGCGAGGGCATGGGTTTCTCGGGCGGTGGCGACATGCAGTTGGTGCAAGACATGGCCAAGGACTTCGAGGTGCGCAGCCGGGTGTGGAAAGAAGCCCGGGACCTGGTTTACAACGTCATCAACTGCGACAAACCCATTGTGAGCGCCATGCACGGCCCGGCGGTGGGCGCGGGCTTGGTGGCGGGCTTGTTGGCCGACATCTCCATTGCCGCCAAAAGCGCCAAGATTGTGGATGGCCACACCCGCTTGGGCGTGGCCGCCGGCGACCACGCGGCCATCATCTGGCCACTGTTGTGCGGCATGGCCAAAGCCAAGTACTACCTGATGCTGTGCGAAGCGGTCAGCGGTGAAGAAGCCGAGCGCATTGGGCTGGTGTCTTTGTGTGTCGAGGAAGACCAGTTGTTGCCCAAGGCCTACGAGGTGGCCGACCGACTGGCCACGGGCAGCCAAAGCGCGATCCGCTGGACCAAATACGCCTTGAACAACTGGCTGCGCCAAGCCGGCCCCACGTTTGACGCGTCCCTGGCGCTGGAGTTCATGGGCTTTGCAGGTCCGGATGTGCGCGAAGGCGTGGCCTCGATCCAAGCCAAGCGCCCGCCCCACTTCGGCTCAATACCTGATTAGAGTGGTCGCCATGCAAACCCTGCGCCACGCCCACCAACTCACCCGCTTCGTGCTGGTGTGGTTTGCCATGGCGCTGGGTGTGGCCATGGCCTCACCACTGGTGTCACCTCAGTCGATCGACATGGTGTGTTCCAGCGGCGGCGTCATGAAACTGGTGGTGTCGGATGAGGGCGACCAAGCCCACCCCGCCAGCCAAAGCATGGACTGTCCCTTGTGCATGTCCTTGGCTTTTCCGCCAGCCCCGGTCGCTGCGCAAGCGGTGAAACCATCCCCTTTGACGCATGCCCTGCACCCGATAGCAGCGGCCCACATCGCCTCGGCCACCGCGCCACCCCTGCCCTCTCGCGGCCCGCCCGCCCTCTGAACTTTCCACATTGACTGAGCCGTCCAACTTTGGGTTGGCGCTCGATTCACTTGTTTCAGGTTCGCACGTCATCAGCGCGTGCAAGAGAGGAAATCATGTCCCGGTATTTTTCACTTCGAGGTTTGGTTCGCGGCTTGTTGCCCTGTTGGGTTGTTGCGGCCATGCTGGGTTTGTCGACAGGCTCTGTCTTGGCACAGGCCGAATCATCCATCTTGCAAGAGGTGGTGGTTTCGGGTTCGCGAGCAGAAACCAAGCTGAGCGAAACGCCTGTGTCTATTGGTTCTGTTTCCCAGGAAACATGGAATGCTGACAAGACCAAGAGCGTGGGCGAGATCATCAACCGCATTCCTGGTGTGTTTTGGAATGACCTGGGCAATGAGCAGCACAGCATGGGCATTCGCCAGCCCATCAGCACCAATGCGGT
>CAMCES010000059.1 GCA_945873925.1 Bordetella parapertussis | reverse complement strand
GTGACCAAAATCAGCTTGCTGTCTTGCTTGGCGGGCATACCGGCAATGTGCTTGAGCGACAACTTGGCTTTGTGGTGCCCGTAAGCATATAAATGCGCATCGGAGATGTTCAAGTGTCGTTGGACCAGCTGTGGAATCCGTTCAAGGCTTGCCGCCTGGGCGATGTCGATGTCACTGCGCATGATGTTTAAAAGGGTTGGTTAAATAAAACAAGTTTACGCCAGCCTTGGCTGATAGCGAAGTTTGCATGGATCCAAGACCAGTCAGGATTACCCGAATGGGCAAGATAATCCGTATCATGTCCACGGCGATGAAGACACTGATTGATTGGAGAAAAAAATGAAATGGATGCTCGTATTTGGCTTTGCCATGCTCCAGCAAATTGTTTTTGCGCAAACACCGCTGGTGGTTGAGTTTCGCTGGGTGATTGCACACCACTGCTCGGCCACGTCGCCGCGCATCAAGGTAACTCGCATCCCGCCTGGCACTCGCAGCCTGCAGGTCAAGATGATCGATTTAGACAGCCGCAATCCCGAGCATGGCGGGGGCAGCGGCAAGGTGGTCAGTGACAGCGATTTCCCAAGCGTTTACCAAATCCCAGCCGGCGCACTCGAGAACTACAAAGGCCCGTGCCCAGACAACTTCACCACCTTGGGACACGAGTACCAAATCCAGGTGGATGCCATTGGCCAAGATCAACAGCTGCTATCCCAAGGCTCCGCCAAAGCACCCTTTTCAGGCAAATTCGTCATCTTGCAAGGTGTGATTGGCCAGCCGGCTGACTGATAAGAACGCTGCTGGTTTTCGACCCGGCGCATGATCAAAACCAGATCGGGTTTGTCAACGCCCCCGGCAGTCAAAACTTGGCACAACGCATGGGCTTGGCCTCATGCGATGCCACGCCATATTTCAGACAAACCATGGAAGTCATGGGTACATCTCCAGTCGATGAAATTCAAAAAACCCATAGACATTGAGTTAAAGACTCGATTGCTGCCCGACACCCTGTGTTTTGACTGTCAATAAACCCGGGCATTGAAATTGCATATTGACATCACACAGACAGGGTTGTTTGACAGGGTTATCCGTATCAATATTTAAGGAATAAAAAAAATGCGTATGAAAAATACTTTTTTAGTCATTTTCAGCTTGTTCTTGCCGACCATTGCATTGGCAGAGCACTGGCGATACTGCGCACCCAACGCACCTTTGACCAACCCTTGCAAGCAATGGTTTATGGGTGCGGGTGCGGGCAAAAACACTGAACAGTCGACCGACATACCCGCCTACAACAATGCCTGGATGCTTTCGCATGGTGTGAAACCCCGCCCCAACACAGAAGTGCCCCGTTATGGCCAAGCCCCAGAAAGTGCCCTCAGGCCATTTGCATTGCAAACGGCTGTCATGCTCGCCAGATAGAAATCAAGGAGTTTTGCAAACGCTTGACATGATCAATTGATCAACCGACCCGGCCTCTGGCTTGGCCCATGCGCCCGTGCCCGAACGCCTGCCCAATGGCTCGCCCAGTCCCATTTCGCTTGCATAGGCAGTGATGTGCATCAAACGGGCTTGCCCGAGGTTGCAGTCATATTCTTCGATGGAACGAAATGACCGCGTTCCGTGTGGATTGGCTTGGGGCAAATTGTGGAGAACCCAAACACGGTGAAATCCATCCACCAATGCGGTGTTGGTCGGCTCGATGAAATATTGCGATTTATCTGACTCGGTGTGCAGCAAACGCCAATCCGCTTGGGCATTCAAACTGAGCAAGCAAAGCATCAACAAGGTTTTTTTCAAGACAGCCCCAAAGCATGTGATAGAGAAAAAAAAGGTTGGTTCTTGATGAGAACCAACCCTTTTGGTTGATGTTGGTCGGCGTGGCGGGATTCGAACTCGCGACCCCTTGCACCCCATGCAAGTGCGCTACCAGGCTGCGCTACACGCCGAAGGGTTGGATTATAGCCAACTGGCTTTATGCTCAGTCGAGCAAACCGCGTATTTCAAACAATTCTTGCCTGAGCAACTGCAACTTGCTCGCGTCAGCATCAGTCAAGTGGAGAGGCCAGGCTTCTTCTAATTTGACTTCCGCCAAAGACAGGTTGTCTTCCAGTTCATCCAACCCAACCAGCATGACCTCGCCAGCACGTTTTTTGTCTCTCTCAGCTTGAACCAACTCTTGCAGCTTGTTTCTCGCGCCGCTGATCGTGAATCCTTGCTCATACAACAGGTCTCGGATACGGCGAATCATCAACACTTCGTGGTGCTGGTAGTAGCGACGGTTACCCCTGCGCTTCATCGGACGCAACTGCGTGAATTCCTGCTCCCAATAGCGAAGCACGTGTGGCTTAACACCACACAGCTCACTGACCTCACCGATGGTGAAGTAGCGCTTGGCAGGGATAGAAGGGAGAAATGTCTCCATGAACACAGTCAGTCGTCAAAAGGGTGTTTGAGGTTACACGAAGTCGATACCTTAGTTAAGCGAATCGACCGCAAATCATGAAAATAAAGTCTTTCAGTCTGAAAAAGGAATCACAATTGCCGCAAGTTGTTAACGGATATTTAAAGCCGTTCCTCCAAAATGAATTGCTAAGTTTTCGTTTCGGGAGCGGGGCTCAGGACACCTTGAATATGCTCTTTGAGCTTGTGACTGGCATGGAAGGTAACCACACGCCTGGCTTGGATTGGAATGGCTTCACCGGTGCGAGGGTTGCGGCCGGGTCGCGGCGCCTTGGTGCGGATTTGGAAGTTGCCAAAGCCAGAAATCTTGACATCCTCGCCGGTCACCAAGCGTTGAGAGATCAGGTCAAAAAAAGCATCAATCATGTCCTTGGACTCGCGCTTGTTCAAGCCAATTTGGTCAAACAACAATTCAGCCAGTTGCGCCTTGGTCAAGGCGGGTGTTTCAATGCTCTCAAAAGACAAATCCATGCTCAATCTCCCTCAGGCTCTTAGTTTGGCGTGCAACTGCACGGACAACTGCGAAACAACAGCTTGCACCGCAGATTCAATTTGCGCATCCGTCAAAGTCAGGTCATTTTGACTCTGCAAAAACAGACGAACCGCTAAACTTTTTTCTCCCATGGCGACAGATCCCCCTGGTTTTTGCGGCCGATAAACATCAAACAATACAGCTTCTTCCAGCAAGCCTTCCACAGGCGCACCCCAAATCGCATCGATCAGTGCTTGATGCGTGACAGCCTCTGAGACAACCACCGCGATATCACGCTCGACTGACTGAAGCTTGGCGACGGGCTTGGCCTGAACCACAGGCTTCGAAAGCACGGCGTCCAAGTGAAGTTCAAACAAAACCGGTGCATGTGTCAAATCCCACTGTTGACGCCACCTGGGATGGAGTTCGCCCATCCAACCGATGGTTTGACCCTGGGAATCGATGCGTGCGCTGCGACCAGGGTGTAATGCAGGATGCTCGGCGGCCACAAACTTTGGTGCATGACCTGACAGCAATGCACTGATATCTGCTTTGACATCAAAGAAATCTGTGTTGGCCTTGTCTGTATTCCAGCCCATGGTTTCTTTCGGACCCAAAGCCAAACCTGCCAATCGCATCGGTTGATCGATGCCAGCGATGGACTGTAGGGAATCTTTCACCCGGTCATCACGCAGGAACACCCGACCTATTTCAAACAAACGAATCCTGGCGGCTTTGCGGTCTGAATTGAACTTGGCGACTTGCAGCAATGAACCCATCAAAGAAGAGCGCATGACGCTCATTTGACTGGCGATAGGGTTGAGCAACTCGATCGGTTTGGCATTGCCTGCCAAGGTGTGCTCCCAGGCGGCATCAACAAAGCTGAAATTGATGGTTTCTTGGTAGCCCAATGCAGCCAACTGTCGACGAACCTCAAACGGGTTTCGACGACTCTCAGGAATCAATTTAGGGGTCATCGGTGCATGCGGCGGCGTCGAGGGCAAATGCTCGTAGCCCACCATCCGCGCCACTTCTTCAATCAGGTCCTCCTCAATCTTGAGGTCAAAACGAAAGGAAGGAGCAAGCACACTCAGCGATCCGGCAGACTCGGTGACTGTCAAACCCAAAGACCTGAGCGCGTCTGCGATGACTGGCTGACCCAGTGGCATACCCAAAACCTTGGACACACGCTCAACCCGCAGCGTGACTGGCTCAGGCTGTGGCATGTTGATCTGTTGGTCGGCAACCACGCCAACTTGGGTTTCTGGTGTGCCACACACAGAAACCACCAGCGCTGTGATGCGTTCAATTTGCGCCACTGTCAACGCGGGGTCTACACCGCGCTCGAACCGATGCCCGGCATCTGTAGAGAAATGAAAACGCCTGGACCTACCCGCGACGGCCTGTGGCCACCAGAAAGCAGCCTCAATGAAGATGTCTTGCGTTTGGTCAGAAACAGCTGTTGCATCTCCTCCCATGATGCCAGCCAGAGACTCAACTTGTTGCGCATCTGAAATGACCCCCACCTGAGCATCCAGGGTCACCGTGCTGCCGTTGAGCAAACGCAAAGACTCGCCTTCTTGAGCCCAGCGAACCTGCAAACCGCCATGGATTTTGGCCAAGTCAAAAATATGTGACGGCTGTCCAAACTCAAACATCACATAGTTGGAAATATCCACCAAAGGGCTGACGCTGCGTTGACCGCAACGAGCCAAGCGGTCGACCATCCATGTGGGTGTTTTGGCTTTGGGATTGACGTGTCTGACCACCCTACCGCTGAAGCGACCGCATAAATCAGGTGCTTGAATATCAACCTCCAAGGCATCTTGCGTATGCACAGCACAAGGACTGAAATCGGGTGTGTGAAGCGGCGAACCCGTCAGCGCAGATAACTCTCGAGCGATGCCGTATACGCTCAGGCAGTGAGCCAAATTAGGTGTCAATTTCAGGGTGAACAGCGTGTCATCCAAATTCAGGTGCAGGCGTATGTCTTGACCCAGTGGGGCATCCGAGGAGAGCTCCATCAAGCCAGCGCTGTCATCAGACAACTTCAATTCCCGAGCAGAGCACAACATGCCTTGGCTTTCCACGCCACGCAACTTGCCCAGCTTGATGTGAAACGCTTTGCCGTCTTCACCTGGCGGCAATTGTGCGCCGACCATGGCACAAGGAATTTTGATACCGGCACGGGCATTGGGCGCGCCGCAAACGATTTGTAGCAAGGCTGTATGGCCGACATTGACTTGGCAAACCCTTAAACGATCAGCATCAGGATGCTGCTCTGCAGATACGATCTCTCCCACCACCACTTTTGTAAAAAGGGGCGCCACAGGACGCATGTCTTCGACTTCCAGACCCGCCATGGTCAGTTTGTCAGCCAGTTGCTCAGTGGTCAGTGGTGGGTCGCAAAATTCGCGCAACCAGGATTCAGGAAACTGCATGAATAGGCCTTGCGAAAATCATTGAAATTGGCTGAGAAAGCGAATATCGCCATCGAAAAACAGGCGCAAATCATTCACACCGTAACGCAACATGGTCAGCCGATCAGGCCCCATGCCAAAAGCAAAGCCAATGAACCGCTCAGGGTCAAGGCCCATGTTTCTCACCACATTGGGGTGAACCTGGCCAGCACCAGCGACTTCCAACCATCGACCGGCCAGAGGCCCGCTGGGAAACTGGATGTCAATTTCAGCACTGGGTTCAGTGAAAGGGAAAAAACTTGGCCTGAAGCGCAAAACCAAATCATTGTTTTCAAAAAATGTTTTGCAAAAGTCGGTGAACACCACTTTCAAGTCTTTGAAGCTGATGTTTTCACCAATCCACAGGCCTTCGCATTGGTGGAACATGGGTGAGTGTGTGGCATCGCTGTCGACACGGTAGGTCCGCCCCGGTGCAATCACGCGTATCTCGGGCATCACCTGACCGCCATCCAAGCGATGTTGGTAATGCTGAACATGTGCCATGGCATGTCGAATTTGCATCGGGCTGGTGTGGGTGCGAAGCAAATGACCGCCTTCCACATAAAAGGTGTCATGCATAGAACGGGCTGGATGGTCTTGTGGCGTGTTCAATGCCGTGAAATTGAACCAATCGGTCTCAATTTCAGGCCCTTGTGCCACTTCAAATCCCAGGGACGTGAAAATCATCTCGATGCGCTCAAGACTCAAACTCACGGGGTGCAAACCTCCGGCCATGCGCTTCATGCTCGGCAAAGTGACATCCAATGCCTCGGCCTTGAGTTGGCGGTCCAACTCCGCTTGGCTGAGTTGCGCTCTCCTGTCGGTGAGTGCGGCTTCAATGGCTTGCTTGGCCGAGTTGATCAACGCACCTTGGCTTTTTTTGGCTTCAAGGTCGAGCCTGGCCAAGCCCTTCATCAGTTCAGGAATACACCCAGCTTTACCTAAAAAGACAGCCTTGGCGTTTTCAAGTTCGACCGGTGAATGGCAATTGGCAAATGAGCCTTGGGCTTGTTGAACCAAAGAGTCAAGTTCGTTCATGTCGTCTCGCGGTTACAAATGAAGAAGGGATTGAAGCCAAATACAGCCCCAATCCCCTGGGATCAACTCGCTGACCCAAGCCCTCAAGACCCAGGCCTTTGAATGGCTTAGGCTGCTAATCGCGCCTTGACTTGGTCAACGATATGGCCAAAGGCTGCTTTGTCATGCACAGCCAAATCAGCCAACATTTTGCGGTCGATCTCGATCGCGGCTTTACGCAAGCCATTGGCAAACTGGCTGTATGTCAGGCCAAATTCACGGGCAGCTGCGTTGATACGCGCAATCCAGAGTTGGCGAAATACGCGTTTTTTTGCACGACGATCACGATAGGCATATTGCCCCGCTTTCATCACCGCTTGTTTTGCAATCCGGTAGACATTGCCGCGGCGACCGCGAAATCCTTTTGCAAGGGCCAATACTTTTTTGTGTCTGGCGCGAGCCGTCACACCACGTTTTACGCGAGGCATCTGATGTTCTCCTTGTTCGTCCGTTGATTAAAGGCCCGCCATGGGCAGCATTTGCGCCATGTGACCCATATTGGTTTCATGCACACCTGTGGGACCACGCAAGTGACGTTTGTTCTTGGTGGTTTTTTTGGTGAGGATGTGACGCTTAAAGGCTTGCCCGCGTTTAACGGTACCGCCTGGACGAACGCGAAAACGCTTTTTAGCGCTGCTCTTGGTCTTCATTTTGGGCATGTGAATGCTCCTTTTTGTTTGTGCTCGTGAGGCGCTGCGAACCTGACGCAGACTTGTTGGCCCCGAGACACTTTTTTGCGTGGCCTTTTAAGCAGGCGTTGCTTGCGCAACTTCTGCAGCGGGTTTGGCTACGCTACCCGTTTTCTTCTTGCCTGGCGCGATCATCATGATCATCTGCCGGCCTTCTAACTTTGGAAACTGCTCAACCACAATCAGATCAGCGAGTTCATCCCGAATTCTTTGTAACAACGCCATGCCAATTTCTTGGTGGGTTATTTCACGTCCGCGAAACCGCAGCGTGATTTTGCATTTGTCACCTTCATCCAAAAAGCGCTTGATGTTGCGCAATTTGATGTTGTAGTCACCATCGTCTGTTCCTGGACGGAATTTGATTTCCTTGACCTCAATGACTTTTTGCTTGGATTTGGCCTCCGCTGCCTTCTTTTGCTCTTGGTATTTGAATTTTCCGTAATCCATCAACCTGCAAACGGGGGGCACAGCTGTTGGCGAAATTTCCACCAAATCGACATCGAGTTCACCTGCCATTCGCAGGGCTTCAGCGAGACTGAGCACACCTATGGCTTCATTGTTGGGGCCGCTCACGCGGACTTCGGGGGCCATGATTTCCCGGTTCAGGCGGTGTTTGCGTTCCTCGCGTTGACGGCGGTCGCGAAATTCAGTAGCGATGGTTCAATCCTTCAAAAAAAACTGTCTTCAAAGACAGGAAACACCGTCTTGCTGCCGAACAATGACTATTCATTGCTTGGCAGCGATGTCAGAGGCTAACTTTTGGAAGAAAGCTTCGAGCGGCATGACCCCAAGATCAAGATTGCCTCGGGCGCGCACTGCGACGGTACCTGTTGCTTTCTCCTTGTCACCCATGACAAGGATGTATGGCAACTTTTGCATTGACTGCTCGCGTATTTTATACGTAATCTTTTCGTTCCTGAGATCTTGGCTCGCCCTAAACCCTTGATTTTTCAGCTTTTTGACCACATCAAGCACGTAATCTGACTGCGAATCAGTGATATTGAGCACCGCCACCTGAACGGGTGCCAGCCAAACAGGCAATGCGCCGGCGTGTTGTTCAATCAAAATGCCGATGAAACGCTCCAAACTGCCGACGACAGCGCGGTGAAGCATGATGGGGCAATGGCGAGCGCCGTCTTCACCCACATAGGCCGCATCCAGTCGCTCTGGCAAGTTGGGATCGACCTGAATCGTGCCGCACTGCCATTCGCGACCGATGGCGTCTTTCAAGGTGTACTCAATCTTGGGACCGTAAAAAGCGCCCTCGCCCGGTAAATATTCAAACTGACAGCCAGAAGCCTTCAAGCCTTCGGCCAAGGCGCTTTCAGCCCGGTCCCAGCTTTCTTCCGAGCCAATGCGCTTTTCAGGCCGGGTTGAAAGTTTGTAGAGGATGTTGTTAAAGCCAAAATCTTGGTAGACCTTTTGAAGCAAGGTGGTGAACGCGATGACTTCCGATTGGATTTGTTCTTTTGTACAAAAGATGTGGCCATCATCTTGGGTAAAGGCCCGCACACGCATGATGCCGTGCAGACCGCCAGAAGGTTCATTGCGGTGGCACTGACCAAACTCACCATACCGCAAAGGCAGGTCGCGGTAACTCTTGATGCCTTGGTTGTAAATGATGATGTGTCCAGGGCAGTTCATCGGTTTGAGCGCAAAGTCACGTTTTTCAGACTCGGTGACAAACATGTTTTCCCGGTACTTGTCCCAATGGCCAGTTTTTTCCCATAAACCTTGATCCAAGATTTGTGGCGCTTTGACTTCTTGATAGCCATTTTGACGGTAGACCTGACGCATGTATTGCTCAACCTCTTGCCAAAGCGTCCAGCCTTTGGGATGCCAAAACACGGTGCCAGGAGAATGCTCATCAATGTGGAATAAATCGAGCTCGCGCCCCAATTTACGATGATCTCGTTTTTCAGCTTCTTCCAGCCGCGTGAGGTATTGCTGCAAGTCCTCTTTGCTTGCCCATGCAGTTCCATAAATACGCTGAAGCATTTCATTTCGGCTGTCACCTCGCCAATAGGCCCCAGCCACCTTCATCAGCTTGAAATGTTTGAGCTTGCCGGTACTGGGTACGTGCGGGCCGCGGCACAAATCCTCAAATTCGCCCTCCCGGTAAAGGCTGACATCTTCCTCGCTTGGAATGCTGGCGATGATCTCGGCTTTGTAGTTTTCACCCAATG
>CAMCES010000058.1 GCA_945873925.1 Bordetella parapertussis | reverse complement strand
GTGGATTTGGCCAGGCAGCACATCCAAGGCGATGTTGTCGTTGGCCAGCACGGCGGGATACTGCTTGCAAATACCCTTGAGGCTCAGCAAAGGCGGTTTGCTCAAGCTGCAATTCTCCTAAAGATTTCCGGTGCAAACATCGCTTTTGCTCAGCTGGTTTCGAACATCTTGAACAATGTACCACCCTGAAACGTAACCCCATCACATTGCAACTGCGCGCACTTCGATCTACACTTTGTGCATCATGAAGGCTGCAAATTTTGACTCCCTCACCTACGCCAACCGGCTTAAAGCAGCCGGCATGGACGGCGGTTTGGCTGAGGTTCAAGCCAGCGCCCTGACCGAGGTCATACAAGACCATTTCCACAGCCTCAGCACCAAGCAAGAAGTTCAACAACTGAGCCTTGACCTGCGAAAAGAAATACAACTACAGGGCCAAGAGCTGCGCAAAGACATGCAACTACAGGGCCAAGACCTGCGCAAAGAAATACAACTACAGGGCCAAGAGCTGCGAAAAGACATGCAACTTCTCAGACTGGAAGTGCAAAAAGACATGCAGTTACTGGAGCAGCGCATGGTCATCAAATTAGGCAGTCTCATGGTCTTGGCCATTGGTGTCGTGGCCACCGTGGTCAAGCTTATTTAAAGCACCAGCAAAGCCCTGAAGTCGTTCACATTGGTGTGGGTCGGGCCGGTCACCACCAAATCATCCAAGGCTTCAAAAAACCGATAGCTGTCGTTGCGGTCTAAAAACGCAGACGGTTTCAAACCTGCATGGTCCGCTCGCTCTAGGGTGTCTGGGGTCACCACGGCACCTGCGTTGTCCTCCACGCCGTCAATGCCGTCGGTGTCCGCGGCCAAGCCCCACACACCGCTCATCCCTTGCAAGCCCACCGCCAGCCCCAAACAAAACTCCCCTGCCCGCCCGCCTTTGCCGCGTGGCGCACCCGGCGCTTGTGGGCGCACCGTGACCGTGGTTTCGCCGCCGCTCAAAATCACGCACGGCTTTTGAAACGGCCCGTGTCCCAGCGCCGCAGCGCGTGCCAAAGCCGCATGCACCTTGCCCACCTCACGCGACTCGCCTTCGATTTCATCCGACAAGATGTAGGCGTTCAAACCCGCCGCTTGCGCCATATCGGCGGCGGCTTGCAGCGACTGCTGCGGCGTGGCCATCATGCGCACCTGGTGGCCTGCAAACAACGTGTTCCCTGGCTTGGGGGTTTCCAGGGCACCCGATTGCAGGGCCGCTTTCACGCTGTTTGGTAATTCAATGCGGTAGCGCTCCAAAATGGCCAAGGCCTGGGCGCAGGTGCTGGTGTCGGGCACCGTGGGCCCACTGGCGATCACCGCTGGGTCGTCGCCGGGCACATCGCTGATGGTCAGCGTCACCACCTGGGCGGGGTGGCAAGCCGCCGCCAAACGTCCGCCTTTGATGCGCGACAAATGCTTGCGAACCGTGTTCATCTCGGTGATGTTGGCGCCGCTTTCCAAGAGGGCGCGGTTGATCTGTTGTTTGTCGGCCAGGCTCAAGCCGTCAGCGGGCAGGGTCAGCAGCGCCGAGCCGCCACCAGAGATGAGGCAAATCACCAGGTCGTCGGGCTGCAAGCCTTGCACCAGCGCCAAGATGCGCTCGGCGGCTTGCACACCTGCGGCGTCGGGCACCGGGTGGGCGGCTTCCAACACCTCGACGCGCTGCGCCACACCCGCAGGACGCGGCGGGGTGTGGTGGTAACGGGTGACCACCACGCCAGACAAAGGCGCATTGGCTGGCCATGCCTGTTCGAGCGCATGGGCCATCGCGCCAGCCGCCTTCCCGGCACCCACCACCACGGTGCGCCCCAGGGGCGGCGCAGGCAAACAAGCGGGCATGTTCAAGTGCGGTTGGGCACGGGCCACAGCCGCGTCATACAGCTGCCGGAGCAGGGCTTGGGGTTCGGTGGAAAGGGGTTGCACAGGGGCCATGCCGGGCGAGCATAGCGCATGCGCTCAAGTTGGCCAGGCTCGGGTCGATTCCCTGTGAGTCAAACCCGAGACAGGACTGCCATGACCGCCGATGAATTTGCCAAACAGCTGAAGGAAACCGCTTCCAACCCCGAAGAAGTCTGGGTGTATGTGGCCATGGTGGTGTTTTTCCCGCTGGCCTTGGCCATGCTGTTGTGGCGTGGCTTGAACAAAGGGGCCAGTGCCATGCTGGCCCAATCCATCAGCAACAGCCGAGAACTGTTCATCTACAACAACCAGGTCAAAGAACGGCAAGACCAGCAACAGTTGCAGATGCAACTGGCCTACAACGCCTACTTGGTCCAACGCGAAAAACGCCTGCTGGCCTACGAAAACAAGGTCAAGGGTTTGGCCCCGCCAGAAACCAGCGCGCCAGCGCCTGGCGCTCCGGCCGCGTAAGGGCGGTGGGTTTGTTCAAGGCTGGAGTTTTGCCACCCGGCCAACAGGTCCAGGTTTTCCGCACGGCTGAAACTGATGATCAGCACCGCGCAATTGAATCAGAAAGTTGTCCAGCAAATTCACTGAATTACCTCTAAATAGCAGGATTGCCAAAGCTGTTGATTGAGCGCACAGTATGGATGGCTCAATAAACTGGAGGGAGGCCCGATTGAACACCACCTGTTCACCGCGATACGGCTTGCTGATCCTGCTCGCCTTGTTGGCCGCTTGCGCCCAAACCCCTGTGCGCCAGACAGCGCGTGCGCCTGCCAGCCCAGCGTCTGTGCTGACCCCTCAACCGCCCCAGCCGGTTGCACCAGCACCTGCGCAGGCGCTGGCCAAGGCCAAACCCAGCGAAGAAAACTTGCCGCTTCATGCCCCAGTCTCGCAGGCGCTCACAGCCAAAGCATACCGCTCCGATGCGGCTCGCCATCTTTACAACACCTACCAGCAACGCATTTACCGAGGCAAGCTGCCGCCCATGCTGAAAGCGGTAGGGGTGATTGAGGTCGCGGTCAACAGCCAAGGGGGGGTCGATGAGATCGTGTGGTTGCGCGCACCGCGCCATGTCCCCGAGGTGATGCGCGAAATCGAACAGCAGGTGCGGGCCGCTGCGCCCTACCCGGCGCCCGTTCGGATGAAGCAAGTCAAGTACACCGACACCTGGCTATGGCATGTCAGCGGTCAATTCCAACTCGACACCTTGACCGAAGGCCAATACTGAAGGCTAAGAACCTCGGCAAGTCGAGTAACTCCAAGGACCGACCAACAGGGGCACATGGTAGTGCTGGGTCACATCGGCCACGCCAAAGTCGAGCCTGACCTGGTCTAAAAATGCCGGATCTGGCAAGACCATGCCTTTGGCCTGGAAATACGCCTTGACCGAAAACACCAGGCGGTAGGTACCGACTTGCAAGCGGTCGTTGTCCAACATGGGGCCGCCATCGTTGCGGCCATCGGCATTGAGCACCAACACTTGGCACAAACGCAGCTCGCCACCTTGCGCTGGAGAGCACCACCGCCGACGACATGCTCTTGGCAATCGAGGCTTTCGAGGCCTTGATGCAGCGCTTTTACCCTAAATAGCACTATGACCAGTGGTTTAAATTAGCAAAATCGCCTAATTTTTCAGCTTTTTATTCAAAATGGCAAATTGGCAATATTTGCGAATATCATTTGCAGTCCCTTTAAAGGGGCATTCATGCTCCGCCAACTCTCAACCAGGTTTGATGCATATGAACAGTCCAACGCCTTCAGCGCATCCAGGAACGGCCCCCACTTCCGCCGACTGGATTTTCATTTTGATCGTGATCGGGGCCCTCTCGCTGGTGGCCTATTTGGGCGAAATCGCCTACGAGCAAGCCCAAAAAACCGAGAAAAGCAAGCGCAACGGCGAGGCTCTGAGCACGTGGCTGAGCACGGCCAGCGCCGAACGCTTTGCACCAGATTACAAAATCAAAGCCTGTGCCGGTGGCGGCGACGCCAAAAACAGCCCTTGGGGTGCCTGTTTGGACCACCTGATGCAAACCGAATTCAAGGGCATGCAAAACCCGTTCAAGGGTGAAGCGCCCAAGTTCATCGAGCAATGCAACCCCGCTGACAAAAGCCTGGCAGGTGCCATTGTGTTGCTGAAGAACACGCCCACCCCAGCGGGTTCCGCGGTTGCGGCGGTCAGCTCCCAACTGGCAGCTGAGGACAGTATTGATCAAAAACTTCAATTGAGTATTGGCATCTGTGACAAAGGTTCATACCTGGTCAAAGTTTCTGACGTTGAATTCTGAGGCTCACCATGACAACTGACACAAACACCCAAAGCGCACCCCAAAAACTCATAGACATTGATGCCCTTGACGCTAAAGCAATACTGGGCGTAGAAGAATCAGGTCCGTCCATCTCCAATGACCAACCTTTTCGCAAATGGTTGTACGACTGGACGCTGAACCCCAACATCCCTGGCAACTTCCAGCCAGTGCTGGACAAGTGGATTGCCATTTTGATTATTGCCAACTTGTTTGCTTTGGTGTTGGAACATGTTCCTGCCTTGTACGAGCCTTACAAGCAACTGTTTCATTACTTTGATATTTTTTCAGTCATTGTGTTCGTTTTGGAATATGCGCTGCGCTTTTACTTAGCGCCTGAGGATGAAGAATTCCAAAAGAAAAACAAACCACGCGTAGCTTATATTTTTAGCCCCTTTGCCATCATCGATTTTTTAGCTATCGCGCCATTCTTTTTGCAAGCCTTTATTCCTATCGATTTAAGGGCGCTACGGTTCTTGCGACTGTTACGAATCCTCAAGCTGTTTCGCATCGTTATTCCTGCTATCAAAGAATTCAAGGAACTCAACCAAGGCCGCACCTTTCGTCAAAAAATACACGCCTTGGTATTTCCAAGCGCCTTCGGCGGCAAATTGCAAAACATCTTTGACACCTTCATTGGCGTTTGGGTCATTATTTCAGTAGTGGCTGTGGTGCTGGAGTCGGTTCACAGTGTTCACTACCTTCTCAACTTAGAATTTGTCATCTTGGACACGGTGGCGGTCGGCATCTTCACCATTGAGTATTTGATGCGCATTTACGCTTGCGTTGAAGAACCAAAGTTCAGACACGGGTTTTTAGGGCGCTTCAAGCAAGCCCGCAGCGTATCAACCCTGATTGATTTTCTAGCCATCCTGCCCTTCTTCTTGGAAGTCTTGCTGGGCCATGTGCTGGACTTGCGTTTCTTGCGAACCTTCCGGTTGGCACGTTTGCTCAAGCTCACCCGCTACAACGACTCGACCAAGATTTTGACCACAGTCATCGCCCGCGAGTGGCCGGTAATCAGCGCCTCGGCCTTCATCATGATTTTGATGGTGGTGATGACCGCCAGCTTGGGCTATGTGTTCGAGCATGAAGTACAGCCAGAGAAGTTTGACAACATCCCCAACTCGGTTTATTGGGCGGTGATCACACTGGCCTCGGTGGGCTATGGCGACATCTCCCCCATTACGCCTATAGGGCGCTTTATGACCGTGGTCATGGCCTTGCTGGGTATTGGTATTTTTGCCATCCCAGCGGCATTGCTGGCATCAGCCTTTGGCGATCAGTTGCACAAAGAGCGTGAATTGATGAAGAGCAATTTGCGCACGATGATGAAAGACGGCCACTTAGATGAGACCGAAATTGCGTTGCTGCGCTCAGAGGCCAAGCGACTGCACATCACCATTGAAGAGCTCAATGTCTTGCTGGAAGATGCCCACAATGAACGCGTCAGTTCGCAGCATAAATCCGTACTTCCCTTGCATGTCATTGCCGAACGACCGGAACATGCCATCGAACATTACAAAATGTTGCTGTCGCAGATCAACCAACTCGCAATGCTCACGGATGCGGCCAAGTTTGAACAAGCTGCGCAGGCTTCGCAAAACCTGAGTCCAAAAGAATTGGCGCTGTGGCAGCAATTAAAAGCCAAATCATGAACCCGTATGCGCGTCCCCAGTTTCCATGAATGAGAAAAAAGCTGGCCTCCAACAAACCGTGATGGAGATTTTGGAAGGGTCTGCGCTGCAGCCCTTGTCGCGCTATGCCGAATGGCTGATCTCGGCTGTGGTGCTGGTGAATTGCTCTGCCGTCATTTTGGACTCGGTGCCCGAGATCCACGCTCAGTACAAAGACTTTTTCCACGAATTGGAATTTTGGAGCGTGATGTTTTTCACGACCGAGTACCTGCTGCGGGTCTGGTCGTTGGGGGCCAAGTACGCCGACAACGCCTGGCAAGGACGGCGCCAATACATGTTCAGTGGCTTTGGCTTGGTGGACTTCTTTGCCACCATGCCTTACTACTTGCATGTTTTGTTTCCCATGCTGGATTTGCGCATCTTGCGTGTGCTGCGTCTGTTGCGGATTTTGAAACTCTCCAAATACAACACCGCTTTGCAAGACTTGTTTTCTGCGGTCTATTCCGAGCGCCGCGCCTTTGGCTCCGCCGCCTTTTTGCTGTTGATTGCCACCATCGTGTCGGCCTCGCTGATGCACTTCGCTGAAGGCCATGCGCAGCCCCAGCACTTTGGCTCTATTCCGCACTCGATTTACTGGTCCATCATCACCATCACCTCGGGCTCTGGCAATGTCGAACCCATGACCAAGGGCGGCGAAGTGATTGCGGTGTTGACTGGCTTCTTGGGCGTGTGCATGGCGGCCATCATGACCGGTATCGTGGCCTCGGCCTTCTCCAACCAGATGTCGCGCAAAAAGGCGTCCTACATGGCGCAATTGCGACAGGTGCTGTCCGATGGCCTGGTGTCTGACGAAGAACGTGTCATCTTGAAACGCTTGCAAGCCCAGTTTCGCCTGAGTGATGCTGAGGTGCAAAGCATGATGGATCAAGCGGCCAAGGCCAAGGGAGACAAGTCATGACCGTTGTCGCCAAAACCCTGCGCCGACGCACTTTTGAAATATTGGAAGGTGAAGTCGCTGACTCAGCCAGTCGCTTTTGCGAAATTTTTGTCGCGTCTTTGGTGGTCTTGAATGTGCTGGCCATCATTTTGGAGTCGGTACACGACATCCATGAGGCCTACGCCACTTTTTTTCACGCCTTCGACCTGTTCAGCGTGGCCGTGTTCAGTGTGGAATATGTGTTGCGGGTCTGGTCGTATGCGGAGAAATTCAAGGCCGAAGGTGGCACTCCATGGGCAGGTCGCAAATCCTATTTGTTCAGCTTTTATGGCTTGGTGGATTTCTTCAGCACCGTGCCCTTCTACCTGCAACTGCTGATGCCTGGCACCGACTTGCGGGTTTTGCGCTTGTTCCGTTTGCTGCGGATTTTCAAGCTATCGCGCTACAACAGCGCGATGGACGACATGTTTGAAGCCATCAAGGCCGAGAAGGATTCTTTTTCCTCCGCCTTGTTTTTGCTGTTCATCAGCGCCTTGTTGTTCTCGTCGCTCATCTACATCATTGAAGGCCACGATCAGCCTGAGGTGTTCCCATCCATTCCCGCCGCCATGCACTGGTTCATGATGACCATCATTGCGGGTTGGGGGAACGTGGACCCGGTCACTTACTTGGGTGTGGTGCTGGTGGTTGTGACCCAAATTTTGGCCATCGCCTTGGCTGCCATCTTGACGGGTGTGGTGTCCACCGCCTACACCGCGCAAGTGGCCCGGCGCGAAACCATGTATGAAATGGAAATTCGCGCGGTGCTGGCCGATGGGATCGTCTCCGAAGAAGAAACCATGCACCTGAAAACCATGCAAGCCAAATACGGCATGTCGGATGAGCAAGTGGAGGCGATAGCGGCGCAAGTTCGCGCAGAACAAGGTCATTGACCCAACCGGAGACAGCCATTAACGACATGGGCACGACATTGATTGTGTGGGCCGCCCTGTTGGGCGAGATTGCAGCGGGCCCACATGGTGTCAAACCCTTCGTGATGACGAACTTGAAAACCCTCGCTGGCTTGGCCGATGTGGTTCACTTTATTGAAACCAAAGGCATGCTGACAACAGCATGAAATACCCATGAAAGCATTTGTTGCCCTGTTGACTTTGATGTTGAGTTCCGTGGTGTTCGCGGATGAACCACCTGTCTATGGCCCACAACTGCAAGGCTTTGAGTACCCTGCACCGGTTTCCTTTTTTCAGTTCATTGCACAGCAACAACCTGTGCAAATGGCCTACTTGGACTATCCCGCCAGCCAAGCCAACCGACCCACGGTGGTGTTGTTGCACGGTAAAAATTTCTGTGCCGCCACCTGGCATGCCACCGCACTCACCTTGCAAAAGGCTGGCATGCGGGTCATCGTTCCCGACCAGGTGGGTTTTTGCAAATCCAGCAAATCAGACAACTACCAATACAGCTTCACAGAGTTGGCAGACAACACCCGCGCCTTGCTGAAGTCCCTCAAGATCAAAGAGGTGACCTTGATAGGCCATTCCATGGGCGGCATGCTGGCCACGCGCTATGCGCTGATGTACCCCAAGGAGGTCACGCAGCTGGTGTTGGTCAACCCCTTGGGTCTGGAAGATTGGAAGGCCTTGGGTGTGCCCATGCCCAGCTTGGAACAATGGTATGAGCGCGAATTGACCATGACCGATGAGCGCATGCGCAACTACCAACAGAGCACCTATTACGCCAACCAATGGAAGCCCGAGTACGAGCCTTGGGTGCAAATGTTGGCAGGCATGTACCGTGGCCCTGGCAAGCGCTCCGTGGCTTGGCATTCCGCGCTGACATATGTGATGGTCGTGGAGCAACCCGTGGTGCATGAATTCGCCAACATCCAAGTGCCCACCCTGTTGCTGATCGGTGAAAAAGACACCACCGCGATCGGCAAAGACCTGGCACCTGAGCCTTTGAAGTCAGCTCTGGGCAATTACCGCGCGCTGTCACTCAAGGCAGTGAAAGCCATCCCCGGCGCCCAGTTGGTTTTGTTTCCCGACCTGGGGCATGCACCCCACATCCAAAACCCCGAGAGGTTTTACACCGCCTTGATCAACAGCTTGGTGGCGCTCAACAAAGACTGACTAGCGCACCGCCCAGCCACCGCTGAGCGGAAACACCTGGCCAACAAAACAATCGGCATGGCTGCTACACAGGTAGGCCGCGAATTCGGCGTCTTCTTGCGGTTTGACCAAACGGCCCAGGGGCACATCGCGTTTCAAACGCTCTATGAAGCGCTGATCGGCTTGAACCTGGGGTGGAAAGTAGGTGGGGTTGTCCACAAAGTTTTGTGCGATGGCATTGACCTGTATGCCAAGCGGCGCCAACTCGACGCCAACGGCTTGCACATAAGCGAGTTGCGCACCCCGCGCGGCGCTGTAACTGGATGAGCGCTTCATGCCGCGCAATGCGCTGGCACTGCCCATGACCAACACCTTGCCACGGCCACGCGCGAGCATTTGCGGCAACACGGCTTTGACCAAGCTTTGCAGGGGATGGACCATGGTGTC
>CAMCES010000057.1 GCA_945873925.1 Bordetella parapertussis | reverse complement strand
AGGATGTTTCCAAGAAGATCTGGCCGTCGGTGATGGAAATCACGTTGGTGGGCACGAAGGCCGATACGTCACCCGCTTGGGTTTCAATGATGGGCAAGGCGGTCAATGAACCGGTTTTGCCTTTGACTTCACCTTTGGTGAAAGCTTCAACATAGTCGGCATTGACACGGGCTGCGCGCTCGAGCAAACGGCTGTGCAAATAGAACACGTCGCCAGGGTAGGCTTCGCGACCTGGGGGGCGGCGCAACAGCAAGGACACTTGGCGGTAAGCCACCGCTTGCTTGGACAAATCGTCATACACGATCAGGGCGTCTTGGCCACGGTCGCGGAAGTATTCGCCCATGGTGCAGCCAGAGTAGGCAGACACGTACTGCATCGCAGCTGATTCAGAAGCGGACGCGGCCACCACGATGGTGTAGGCCATGGAGCCAGCTTGCTCGAGTGAGCGAACCACGTTTTTGATCGATGAAGCCTTCTGTCCGATGGCCACATAGATACAGGTCATGTTCTGACCTTTTTGGTTGATGATGGCGTCGATCGCGACAGCGGTTTTACCGGTCTGGCGGTCGCCAATGATCAATTCACGCTGACCACGGCCAATGGGCACCATGGAGTCAATCGACTTCAAGCCGGTTTGCATCGGCTGGTCGACCGATTGGCGGGCGATCACGCCAGGGGCGACTTTTTCGATCACATCGGTCATCTTGGCATTGATCGGGCCCTTGCCGTCAATCGGCTGGCCCAGGGCGTTGACCACACGGCCAATCAGCTCAGGGCCCACGGGCACTTCCAAAATACGTCCGGTGCATTTGACGGTGTCGCCTTCAGAGATGTGCTCGTATTCACCCAAAATCACCGAGCCGACAGAGTCGCGTTCTAGGTTGAGCGCCAGACCGAAGGTGTTGTTGGGGAACTCCAGCATCTCGCCTTGCATCACATCGGACAAACCGTGGATGCGGCAAATACCGTCGGTGACCGAAATCACGGTGCCTTGGTTGCGCACATTGGTGTTGCCTGTCGAGCCCTCAATACGGGTTTTGATCAGTTCTGAAATTTCTGCGGGATTGAGTTGCATGACTCTTTCCTTCTTCCTATGTAAAGCTGATATGCAAGAGCGGGATTGCTCAGGCAGTCAGCGCGACTTTCATTTGTTCCAAACGGGCTTTGACTGAGGTGTCGAGCACCTCGTCGCCGACCACCACACGTACGCCCCCAATGAGTTCTGGCTCCAAAGCCACTTGCACACTGAGTTTGCAGCCAAAGCGTTTCTCGAACACCTTGGTCATTTCGTCAAGGGCAGCGCCCTCAATGGGAAAAGGGCTGTGCACCACCGCTTGGCGCACACCCGTCATGTTGTCAACCAGCGCATGAAAATGCCGGGCAATTTCAGGCAGCACCGCCAAACGCCCGTTGTCCACCAAGGTCTGCACGAAGTTGACTGCTGCCGGCGGCAGGTCTTGGGGGCCGACTTGGGCAATCAGGTCCAAGACTTGTGATTGGGTGACTTTGGGGTCGTGTGCAAATTGCAGCAAACCGGGGTCTGCCGCAACCACTGCCAAGCCATCGAGCCACTCGGCAGCTTTGTCAGCATCGGACTTGAGCACCTGAAACAAAGCTTCAGCGTAAGGGCGGGCAATGGTAGCGAGTTCAGCCATGGCGTTGCGTCCTCAAAGTTCCGACTTCAGGCGGCTCAGCAAGTCGGCATGCACGCTGGCATTGACTTCCTTGCGCAAGATTTGTTCGGCACCTTTGACCGCCAACACAGCCACATGGTCACGCAGGCCTTCTTTGGCCTTGAGCATGGCTTGCTCAGACTCCAGGTGGGCGGCTGCGATGATTTTGTTGGCCTCTTCCGTGGCTTTGTGCTTGGCCTCTTCGATGATCATCGACGCGCGATGCTCAGCTTCGGCGATGCGGGCAGCGGCTTCATTGCGGTTTTTGGCCAGTTCGATCTCGACATGCTTGTGGGCATTGCTGAGTTCGATATGGGCATGCTCAGCAGCTTTCAAGCCATGGGCGATTTTTTCAGCCCGTTCATCCAGAGCAGATGCGATGGGTGGCCACACGAATTTCATCGTGAACAACACCAAAATGGCAAAAACAATGGCTTGAACGAACAGGGTTGCGTTGATACTCACGTCAACACCTCTCTACGGTTGGTGGCAAAAATTACTTCAACACGAAGGGGTTGGCAAACGCGAACATCATGGCGATACCCACGCCAATCAGGAAAGCCGCATCAATCAAACCAGCCAGCAAAAACATTTTGGTTTGCAGTTCGTTCATCAATTCGGGTTGACGAGCAGCAGCTTCGAGGTATTTGCTGCCCATGATGCCGATACCAATACAAGCACCAATGGCGCCCATGCCAATGATCAGACCTGAGGCGAGTGCAACTAAACCAAGTACGTGTTCCATGAGAAGCTCCTAAGCAAGATGATGGAAGGTTGAAAAAACAAGGCGAAATCAGTGAGCGTCGTGTGCTTGCCCGATGTAGACCAAGGTCAACATCATGAAAATAAAGGCTTGCAACGCAACGATCAAGATATGGAAGATGGCCCAGATCGAGCCCGCAATGATGTGTCCGATGGGCAGCAAAACACCGCTCAAGCTCATGGCGGCGGCGCCGCCCATCAAGGCGATCAACATGAAAATCAGTTCGCCAGCATACATGTTGCCAAACAACCGCATGCCATGCGACACCGTTTTGGCGACGAATTCAATCATTTGGAAGCCGAAATTGATGGGCCACAGGATCGGGTGCGCACCGAAAGGCGCGGTGGTCAACTCGTGGAACCAGCCACCAATGCCCTTGATCTTGATGTTGTAGAACAAACAAATCAATAAAACCGAGACCGACATGCCCAAGGTGGTGGACAAATCAGCGGTGGGCACCACGCGGAAGTAGTGGATGCTGTGGTCCAAGCCGGTCCACTCGAACAGCTTGTGGAACAAGTCGACAGGCAAAAAGTCCATGCTATTGAGCAGGAAAATCCAGACAAACACGGTTAAGGCCAAGGGGGACACCAATTTGCGGCTCTCCGCGTTGTGGACGATGCCACGCGCTTGGGTGTCGACCATTTCAAACAAGATTTCAACCGCCGCCTGAAAACGCCCCGGCACACCGGCTGTGGCGGCACGCGCGGCGCGCCACAGGAAAAAGCTGCCCACCAAACCCAACAACACAGACCAAAAAATGGAGTCCAAATTGACCACAGAAAAATCAATCACGCCGCCCATGGGCTTGCTTTGCAAGTGGGTCAAGTGATGACTGATGTAATCCCCAGCGGTCAGGGTGGTGTTTTCTGACATGTTCAGCTCTTTACTCGTGTGTGGAATGGCGGGACCTGGACCGGGGCTTGCCCCAAACCAGTGCCAACCAATACACCTTCATCGTCACAAACAAACCCGCCAACAAGGCAGGCCAACTCAAATCTTCTATCCAACGCGGTGCCATGACCAGCATCAGCACCGTCATGACCATCTTGACGCCTTGCCAAACCGCAAAACCCAAGGCAGCCGCCATCGCGCTGGCAGATGCCACCGGGGAAGTCAGCCCGCGGGCAAACACAGCCGCAGGCAACACCACCGACAAAGCGCCATAGGCAGCAGACACGAACACACGCCTCTGGTCAAACCAGAATGCCAAACCCGCCGCCAACACCAAAGCGATGACAGATTGCGCCACCAGCACCCACCAAACCGACTGTGTCGGCTGGGTTTGCCGCCACGCCCGGGCCTCTTCGGCAGTCAACGTGTGAAACGTTTCTTCTGCCAGTGAATCCTCTGGACTGGGGTGCTTGCACAAGTTGCTGCCGGACAACGCCTTGTTCATGCTCGACAATTCTTTACGATGAAGCAAAAACCACTATTATAAACTGTAAGTTGCTGACACTTTTACAAAGCCCCTGACCAGCCTACCAAGACCCCATGCCCAACCCCAAAGACAGCCTGATCGACTACCCCTGCGACTTTCCGGTCAAAGTGATGGGATTGAATGTCGATGGCTACACTCAAGCCATGGCGTCTTTGGTGCTGCAGTTTGACCCCAGCTGGGCCCCGGACCGCATGGAAACACGTGAAAGTGCTGGCGGTAAATACCTGGGCCTGACTTTCACGGTGCGCGCCACCAGCCGCGAACAACTCGATGAGCTCTACCGGACCCTGAGCAGCCACCCCTTGTGCAAAGTGGTTCTTTAGTGGACAGTGGTTCGCCGTTGCCTGGTCTACAGCTGCGCCAATGGGGCAGGGTGGCTTTTGCCACCACCTACCAGGCGATGCAAGATTTCACCGCGGCGCGGCGCAGCGATTCGCCGGATGAAATTTGGTTGTGTGAACATCCCGGGGTATTCACACAAGGTTTGGCGGGCGCGCCCGGCCATCTGCTCAACGCGGGCGGCATCCCTGTGATTGCCACCAACCGTGGCGGCCAGGTCACCTACCACGGCCCCGGCCAGGTCGTGGCCTATGCCTTGATTGACCTCAAGCGGGCGGGTTACTTCATCAAAGAACATGTCTACCGGATGGAAGAGGCCGTGCTCAAAACCCTGTTGCATTTTGGTGTGACCGGTCACCGGGTGGCGGGTGCGCCAGGTATTTATGCGCGCCCAGACGCCCCCCACGATCACCGCCCCTTGCCGCAACGGCCGCAGCATGGCGTGCAACCAAGCACACCAGACTTTGCGGGTTTGGCCAAAATCGCCGCTTTGGGCGTCAAGGTGTCGCGCCACTGCACCTACCACGGGGTGGCATTGAATGTGTCCATGGACCTAGAGCCCTTTGAGCGCATCAACCCTTGCGGCCATGCGGGTTTACAAACCACCGATCTTTCTAAAATGGGTGTGCAAACCAGCTGGCAAGAAGCCGCTGATGTGTTGAGCCAAAAATTGGCGATCTACCTAACGCCTTGACCAGGCAAACGACTGGGCTTTGAATGACCACTTCTGACACCACGCCTGCTGCATACGATGCCACGGTCAAGCAAAAGTCCGCCTCCAAGGTCTCGCGCATCCCGATCAAGGTCGAGCACACCGGTGAGGTGCTGAAAAAACCCGATTGGATTCGGGTCAAAGCCAGCTCGCCGAACTCGCGCTTCAATGACATCAAAACCATTCTTCGCGAAAACAAGCTGGTCACCGTGTGCGAAGAAGCCTCCTGCCCCAACATCGGCGAATGCTTTGGCAAGGGCACGGCCACCTTCATGATCATGGGCGACAAATGCACCCGCCGCTGTCCGTTTTGCGATGTCGGCCACGGCCGCCCTGACCCGCTGGACCCGAATGAACCGGTCAACCTGGCCAAGACGATTACCGCCTTGAACCTCAAGTACGTGGTAATCACCAGTGTGGACCGCGACGATTTACGCGATGGGGGAGCCGCACACTTTGTTGAATGCATCCGGCAAACCCGGGCCCTCTCGCCCAATACCCAAATCGAGGTGTTGGTGCCCGACTTCAGAGGCCGTGATGACCGCGCGCTGAGCATTTTGCAAGCTGCCCCGCCGGACGTGATGAACCACAACCTGGAAACCGTGCCGCGCCTGTACAAGGAAGCCCGCCCAGGCAGCGATTACGCGTTCAGCTTGAACCTGTTGAAAAAATTCAAAGCGCTGTTTCCCCATGTGCCCACCAAAAGCGGCTTGATGGTGGGTCTGGGCGAAACCGATGAAGAAATTTTGGCGGTGATGCAAGACATGCGCGCGCACCACATCGACCGCTTGACCATCGGCCAGTACCTCGCACCCAGCGGCCACCACCTGCCCGTGCGCCGCTATGTGCACCCCGACACCTTCCACATGTTCGAGGCCAAGGCGGCTGAGATGGGCTTTCAACATGCGGCGGTCGGTCCGATGGTGCGGTCGAGCTACCACGCTGACCAGCAAGCCCTGGATGCCCTGAATCCCCATGGCTGAGACGCCTCCCCCAGCCGCCGCGCGCATGCCGCGCGGTATTTGGGTGCTGGGTTTTGTCAGCATGTTCATGGACATCTCGTCCGAGATGATCCATTGCCTTTTGCCGATGTTCATGGTGACCTCGCTGGGCATGTCAGCCCTGTCCGTTGGCTTGATCGAGGGTGTGGCCGAGGCCACCGCGCTCATCGTCCGGGTGTTTTCTGGCGCTTGGAGTGATTTTTTGGGCAAGCGCAAGGGCCTGGCTGTGTTGGGCTACGGCTTGGGTGCGGTTACCAAGCCTTTGTTTGCCCTGGCCTCTGGCGCTGGGCTGATCATCACCGCTCGGGTGTTGGACCGAATTGGCAAAGGCATCCGTGGGGCACCCCGAGACGCGCTGGTGGCCGACATTGCCCCGGCCGAGTTGCGCGGCGCTGCTTTTGGTTTGCGCCAATCGCTTGACACGGTGGGCGCTTTCACCGGTCCTTTGCTGGCCGTGGGCTTGATGCTGTTGTGGGCCAACGACTTTCGTGCTGTGTTTTGGGTGGCCGTGATCCCAGCGGTATTGAGTGTGGCTTTGCTGGTGGTGGGGGTGCGCGAACCGGTCAGCCCAGCCCGAGCGGTTCGCATCAACCCGATTCAGCGGGCCAATTTGCAGCGCTTGAGCGCGTCGTACTGGTGGGTCGTGGCCGTGGGCGCCATGTTCACACTGGCGCGCTTCAGTGAGGCTTTTTTGATCTTGCGCGCACATGACCTGGGGGTGGCCATGGCCTGGGTTCCCTTGGTCTTGGTGGCCATGAACCTGGTCTACGCGGCTTGTGCCTACCCGTTTGGCTGGTTATCTGACCGGGTGTCACACACCAAGCTGCTGGCGGCTGGAACCGTGGTGCTGATCGCCGCTGATTTGCTGCTGGCTGCCGGCCATGACCTGTTCAGTTTGTTGCTGGGTGTGGGCCTGTGGGGCGTGCACATGGGCATGACACAGGGCTTGTTGGCCACCATGGTGGCCGATACAGCGCCAACCGACTTGCGTGGTACCGCCTTTGGCGTGTTCAACCTGGTCAGTGGCTTGGCGCTGCTGCTGGCCAGTGTGCTGGCCGGCTGGTTGTGGGACACCCATGGCGCGGCCAGCACTTTTTATGCGGGTGCCGTGCTGGCCTGTGCAGCTTTGCTGGGCCTGCTGGCAACGCCGGCCGCCGCGCTCAAGCAGCGCGGGCAGTCGCCACGCCATTGACCGAGGCGCGCCATGCCTGCATCAAGCCCGCCCATTGCGCGCGGGCAGCGAGCAAGTGCCGCGCCTTTACATGGCCATAGCCCTTGATTTTTTCGGGAATACGGGCAATCTCCAGCGCCAGCGCATGGCGCTCGGGCGAGAAGTCGCGCAGCACTTCTTCGATGCTCGCTTGGTATTCGCCCGCTAAGGCGCGTTCTTCCCGGCGCTCATCGGTGTAACCAAACACATCGAACACGCCACCGCGCAAGAAACGCAAACCCGACAACAACCGAAATCCCCACAGCATGCTCGGGCCGTATTTTTGTTTCACCAACTCACCCTTGTCATTGGTTTTGGCCAACAAGGGAGGCGCCAGGTGGTAGTGCAGCTTGAAGTCGCCCTCGAACTGATCGGCTATGCGTTTCAAAAAAGCCGGGTCGCTGTGCAAACGAGCAACCTCATACTCGTCCTTGTAGGCCATCAGTTTGTAAAGGTTGCGGGCCACGGCCTCGGCCAGCGTCGGCGACGACTTCTCAAGCACCGATTGCACGAAATGCAAGTAGCGCTTGGCGTAGGCTTTGTTTTGGTAGGCTTCGAGCAAAGCGGTGCGGCGTTGGATGACCGACTGCAGGCTTTCGCGGGTTTTGAATTGCACGACCTGGCTGGGCGCCATCAGCGCCAGCACCTTGGGCAGGTCGTGGGCACACCAACGGCCCCATAAAAACGCGCTTTGGTTGGCCGCCACTTGCACGCCGTTCAATTCGATCGCGCGCAGCATGGCTTCTTCACCCAAGGGTATCCAACCGCGCTGCCAGGCATAGCCCATCACCATCGGGTTAACGAAGATGCTGTCGCCCAGGAGTTGGGTGGCGGTGTGGTTGGCATCGAACGCACCCAGGTTGGCTGGCTCGCCACCAATGGCTTTCAAGATGTCAGCCACGCAGTTGTCACTGGGGTTGGCCCAAGCACCGTTTTTCACAAACGCGGCGGTGGGCGTGCCTTGGCCGTTGACCGCCACCCGGGTGCGACCAGGGCGCATGCGCAACATGGTTTCTTTGCCGGCACTCACGATCGGGTCGCAGCCCAACACCAAGTCGGCTGCCGCTGTCGAGACCCGAGTGGTTTGGATATCGGCTTGGTGTTGCGCGATCAGGATATGGCTCCAGGTCGCGCCGCCTTTTTGCGCCAAACCCGCCGCGTCTTGGGTGACGATGCCTTTGCCTTCCAGGTGCGCGGCCATGCCGAGCAACTGGCCGATGGTGATCACACCGGTGCCGCCCACGCCTGCGACCACGATGCCATAACCACCTGGGTAAATACCTCGCCTGAGCGACGGCAATTCAGGGACAGGCAACTCGCCGAGTGCTTTCGGGTCGTGCTTGGCCTGTTTGTTTTGACGGCGCATTTGCCCGCCTTCGACCGTGACAAAGCTCGGGCAAAAGCCTTTGACGCAGCTTTGGTCTTTGTTGCACGTGCTTTGGTTGATGCTGCGTTTGCGGCCATGTTCGGTCTCCAGCGGCTCCACGCTCAGACAATTGCTTTGGCTGCTGCAGTCACCGCAACCCTCACACACCGCCTCGTTGATCATCACCCGCACGGCGGGGTCGACCATGGTGCCGCGCTTGCGGCGGCGGCGTTTTTCGGTGGCGCAGGTTTGGTCGTAAATGATGACGGTGCAGCCTTTGATTTCGCGCATGGTGCGCTGCACCCGATCGAGGTCGTCGCGGTGCTCGATGGCCACCCCCTCGGGCAAGCCCAAGGCGCCGCCGGGGATGCCATCGCGCCCCACCTTGTCGTATTTTTCTGGCTCATCGGTGACGATGACGATGCGGCGTGCGCCTTCGGCGCGCATGCTTTGGGCGATCTGAACCACGCTGTGGCCTTCGGCACGCTCGCCGATCGGCTGGCCACCGGTCATGGCCACCGCGTCGTTGTACAAAATTTTGTAAGTGATGTTCACCCCTGCGGCGACGCTTTGGCGCACCGCCAAGATACCGCTGTGGAAATAGGTGCCGTCCCCGATGTTCGCAAAAATGTGCTGTTCGTTGCTGAAGGGTTGTTGGCCGACCCATGGCACGCCTTCGCCACCCATTTGCGTGAAACCGGTGGTGCTGCGGTCCATCCACAAGGTCATGAAATGGCAGCCAATGCCGGCCATGGCGCGTGAGCCTTCGGGCACGCGGGTGCTGGTGTTGTGCGGGCAGCCCGAGCAAAACCAGGGTTGCCGATCGGCTTTGACTTCGAGCACGTCCATGGACTGCTGCTTGGCAGCCAGCACCGCCAGTTGCGCGTCGATACGCGCCGTGGTGTCGCTGTCGATGCCGAGTTGCTTCAAGCGTTTGGCAATGGCTTGGGCGATCAGCGCGGGCGACAAATCCGCGTTGGCCCGCAGCAGCACATGCTCAGTCGGGTTGTCACCTGTCCACTCGCCACCCGAGTCGCCCGCCACCTGGTCGAACTTGCCCAGCACCCGTGGGCGCTGGCCATCGGGCCAGTTGTAGAGCTCTTCTTTGAGTTGGTATTCAATGAGCTGGCGTTTTTCTTCCACCACCACGATTTCTTGCAGGCCACGCGCAAATTCACGGGTGCTGTGCGATTCCAGCGGCCAGACCACGCCCACCTTGTGCACACGGATGCCCGTGCGCTTGCAGGTCGCGTCATCCAA
>CAMCES010000056.1 GCA_945873925.1 Bordetella parapertussis | reverse complement strand
GGGAAGTTGACGAGCCTTTACCCCAGCACTGGCTCCACAGTTAGGGCTGCTTGGTTCCCCACCTGACCCGGTTGGCCGCTTCACCATGTGGGAAGGCCCGTCAATAGAAATTGTACGCCCCGTAGAATCAGCCGATGTCCTATTTGGTGCTGGCCCGCAAATACCGTCCCAAAACTTTCGAGCAGTTGGTGGGGCAATCGCACGTCGTCCAGGCGCTCACCAATGCCCTGCGCTCGCAACGCCTGCACCATGCCTACCTGTTCACCGGCACCCGTGGTGTGGGCAAGACCACGGTGTCGCGCATCTTGGCCAAATCCCTCAATTGCGAAACCGGTATCACCGCCGAACCTTGTGGTGTGTGTTCGGCCTGCACCGAGATCGACGCCGGTCGGTTTGTGGACTACACCGAGTTGGACGCGGCCTCCAATCGGGGAGTGGACGAGGTGCAGCAACTGCTGGAGCAAGCGGTTTATAAGCCGGTACAAGGCCGCTTCAAGGTCTTCATGATTGACGAGGTGCACATGCTGAGCAACACGGCGTTCAACGCCATGCTCAAAACCTTGGAGGAGCCGCCCGAGTACCTGAAATTCGTGCTGGCCACCACCGACCCGCACAAAGTCCCTGTCACCGTCTTGTCCCGTTGCTTGCAGTTCAATTTGCGGCCCATGGCCCCCGAAACCATTGTCGAGCACCTCGGGCAAGTCATGGGTGACGAGCAGATCCATGCCGATGTTCAAGCGCTTCGTTTGATCGCCCGCGCTGCCCGTGGCTCGATGCGCGATGCGCTGTCCCTGACCGATCAAGCCATCGCCTTTGGCAATGGCGAACTGCAAGAGCCCACGGTGCGCGACATGCTGGGCAGCGTCGACCGCAGCCATGTGTTCAGGTTCATAGAGGCCTTGGCCCAGAGCGATGGCTTGGCTGTGGTCAATACCTGCGAGTCGCTGCGCCAACTGGGTTTGTCGGCCAGTTCGCTGCTGGAAGAAATGAGCATGGTGTTGCAGCGCATGGCGGTCTGCCAAGCCGTGCCAGACCTGAGCTCTGCCCAAACAGACCCCGATCCGGATGCCTTGCGCATCGTCGGCTTGGCCCAGCAGATGCCAGCCGATGAAACCCAGTTGCTCTATAGCCTGTGCCTGCATGGCCGCGCAGAGCTCGGCTTGGCGCCCGATGAATACGCTGCGCTCAGTATGGTTTTGTTGCGGCTTTTGGCCTTCAAGCCCGCGGACGAGGCTGAAAAAAAAACACTGAAATCTCCTGAACCACCTGCAACTGTCGGATGGCAAGCGGCTTTCCTGGGGGAAGAATGGCAGGGCGTGGTGCAAGAACTGGTGAATGCCCAGTTGATTCAGGCCATGGCACGCGAGCTGGCGATGCAATCACAGCTGGTGCAAAAAGACGCTTCGGTCTGGCTGCTGCAGGTCGAGCGCGAATCCCTCAACACCCCAAGCAACCAAGAGCGATTGCAACTGGCCTTGCAGTCGTTGGGCCACGCGGTTCAGATTGAGGTGCAAATTGGCCCGGTGCAAGACACCCCAGCCAAGCGCATCAGCGCCCTCAAACGCCAACAACAGCAGGCAGCAGAAGCCGCCGTCATGAACGATCCCGAGATCCAAAAGCTGATCCAAGATTACGATGCCAAAATCGTTCCTGGCTCTATCAAACCCTTAGCTCACTGAAAGACACACATGTTCAACAAAGGACAACTCGCCGGCTTGATGAAACAAGCCCAGGCCATGCAAGACAACCTGAAAAAAGCCCAGGAAGAGCTGGCCTTCCTCGAAGTCACTGGAGAAGCAGGCTCAGGCATGGTTCAAATCCTCATGACATGCAAGCACCAGGTCAAGCGGGTGACGATTGATCCCAGCCTCATGACCGATGACAAAGACATGTTGGAGGACCTGATCGCGGCGGCTTTCAACGATGCATCCCGCAAAGCAGAGGAAACCACCGAAGCCAAGATGGGCAAATTGACCGGGGGCATGCCTGGCCTGCCCGGCGGTATGAAACTGCCTTTCTGATGCGCGACCACACCGCGTTGGAAGCCTTGGTGCAGGCCCTCAAGCGCTTGCCTGGGGTCGGCCAACGCTCTGCCTCGCGCATGGCTTTTCACCTGTTGCAGCACGACCGCGAAGGTGCGCAGTTGCTCTCGCGCGCTTTGTCCCATGCGGTGGATGCGGTGCGCCACTGTGCACGCTGCCACACCCTCACCGAATTCGAGGTCTGTGGCACCTGCCAAGACGTTAGCCGCGACCCCACGCGTATCTGCGTGGTCGAAACCCCGTCTGACCAATTTGCGATGGAGCGCACCCAGGCCTACAAAGGCATGTATTTCGTTTTGATGGGCAAACTCAACCCGATCGAAGGGATTGGCCCCAAAGACATTGGCATGGAAAAACTGATCGAACGGGTGAGTGACGGGGTGGTGCAAGAGGTGATTTTGGCCACGAATTTCACCGCTGAGGGCGAGGCCACGGCCCATGTGCTGAGCGATGTCTTCAAGCGCAAAGGCCTGGTGGTCACCCGTTTGGCTCGTGGTGTGCCAGTCGGCAGCGAACTGGAGTATGTTGACCTGGGGACCATCGCCCATGCATTGGCAGACCGCCGCAGCACCTGAGGCGGGGGGTTTCACCAAGCGGGAAGCTACGGATGCGCTTTTGTTGTCAGACAGATAAGCTGTCTGGATGAAGTTTTCCGCATCGCCATTGGTTCATGCCAGCGGCATTCACCGTCGCCTTTTCACCCAAGCCTTGTTGGGTGGGGCACTTGGCGCATCGGTCGTGATGGCCCAATCGCCCAGCGATTTGTCCAAAGTCACGCTCTTGATCAACGACAGTTCGGCACTGACCCATTTGCCGGTGTTGCTGGCCGAGCACCTGGGGTATTTCAAGGCCGAGGGCGTGAGCGTTGATATCTTGGACCAAGCCAGCACTGTGATGTCCGTGGAGTCCCTCAGCGGCGGCGGGCTGTTGGCCTGGTCTGCGCCGTTTGACCATGTGTTGGCCATGCCGCGCCATCCGGGTTCATGGGTATCCATCATGAAAACCGGGCGCACCCCCCAGTTGGCCTTGGGCATTAACCGAAACACGCCCGCATTTTTCAAACGCATGCCTGATTTGGCGGGGCGACGGGTGGGTGTCTTGGATCTCGATTCCCATGCCCGCCGTTGTGTCGATTACGCGATGGTGCTCGCCGGCGGCAGTCCCGCCTCGCTCAATTACCTTGCCCTTGGGGCTCCTGCAGCTGCGTTGGCGCTGCGCAACGGCAGCCTGGATGCTGTGTGTGCCCCCGATCCCCTGATGACGCTGCTGGAAAAAAAAGCCGATATCGAGGTGGTGCGCAATTGGCGGGCCATCAAAGACAGCCAGCGCTTGTTTGCCGGGGCCATGCCAGGCAACTGCCTGATCGTGTCACAAGCCATGCTGACCCAGCATCCCAAAATCTGTCAGTCCCTGGTCTTTGGCGTGGCACGGGCTCTCAAGTGGTTGCGCACTGCCGGTCCGACAGATTTGTTGCGCCATATGCTTGACAACCCGATGTTCGTTGACCGGGCGATCTACCTCAATGCGGTTGACAATATGCGCGAGGGTTTTGCCACTGATGGGGTGATGAGCAAAGAGGCTGCTCAAACAGCCCTGCGTTTGCGCAATGTGCTCGAGCCTCAATTCAAGCAAGCCCGCAGTGAACTGGCACCCCCCTACACCAATGAATTTGCGATGCAGGCAAGAAAGCGGTTTGCCCTTTAGTTGCCCGGGCTTGTGCGAGCGGGTTTTTTGCGCCGTGAATTCGAGCCGGCCTTGGCCTTCTTGGCTTGGCCCGGCAGCATCAGGATCAGTCTTTGGCCAGGCTTGAGAACCGTGTTGATCGCCATGTTGTTCCAGTCGGCAACCTGTTCGGCGCTGACCTTGTAGCGTTTGGACAGTGCGGCCAGGGATTCGCCTTTGCGTGCTTTGACCATTTTTTTGCGCAAGCGCAACTCTGGCGTCAGGGTCAGTTGGCCGTTGTCAGCCACCTTTGCAGATACATCTTTGGCATGCTTGTCAGGGCGGGGAACCAGCAATGCTGAGCCTGCTTTGATCAGCATGCGCGGCGGTATTTTGTTCACCGAGCGCATTTCCTCTTCACTCATGCCAAAGCGTTTGGCAGCCTCGGCCACTTTCATGGTTTTGGGGGCTACCCAAGCGGTCCAACTGGCCAATTTGCCGCTGTGGTCTTGCATGTTGCGGACGAATATTTCAGCGTTATCCCATGGCAGCAAAATGTCCGAGGTGCCACCGGCGAGCAAAACAGGGCGGTGGGCAGACGGGTTGAGTGCCTTGAAGTCATCCAGCGGCACCTCGGCGAGTTTGGCAATCAAAGCCACATCCATGTCACCAGGCAATGGCACGGTTTTAAAGTACGGGTGGTTTGGAATGACCGGCAGTTGCACGCCCAAGGCTTGTGGGTTGGCCACCATGTTTTTCATGGCTTGGAGCTTGGGTACATACAGCCGGGTTTCCGCCGGCATGCGCAATTCGGTATAGGTCAGGGGCTCGCCTGAGCGTTTGTTTCGCTCCAATGCCTTGCCCACATTGCCTTCGCCCCAGTTGTAGGCCGCCAGTGCCAAGTGCCAGTCGCCAAACATGCCGTGCAAACGCTGCAGGTAGTCCAAAGCGGCGCGGGTCGAGGCCAACACATCTCTGCGGTCATCCCGAAATGCGTTTTGTTTCAAGTCAAAGTGTTTGCCAGTGCGGGGCATGAACTGCCACATGCCGCTGGCTTTGGCCGAGGACACGGCCTGCGGGTTGAATGCGCTTTCAATGAAAGGCAACAGGGCAAGCTCGGTGGGCATGTTGCGCGCCTCCAGCTCCTCAACGATATGAAACAGGTACTTGCCAGAGCGAGCGGTCATGCGCTCGATGTAGTCTGGGCGCTGGGCATACCAGCGTTCGCGGTCCTGCACCAGGTCCACTTGAAGGTCAGGCATGGCAAAACCGCGGCGAATGCGTTCCCACAGGTCGGTGGGCACTTCCACTTGAGCGATCACTGAACCGGCCACTGGGGAGGATTCAATGACAGACATGGTTTCGGCGGGCCAATCATCTGCCAATGGGGTGTCTTGCGCCCAGGACAAACAGGGAATCAAGAGTGACAGGGCGAACATAGAAAAAAGAGCTTGTCTGGGCAAGGCGGTGATTGGAACTTTGGTCATGAGGGCCTGGGAAGCGCAGGCAGAAACCCGCTGTGGGTGAATAGAATGGCGAGCCAGCAAACTGGCATGATGACTGGCATGAACGATATGCAAGCAGGAAAAGACCGATTCATGCAATCACAAATTATAGGAAGTCCCGCCACCTTGACGGATTGGCTGCGTTCACCCGCTGGCCTTTACCTGTCTGCATGGGAATGCAGCCAATTCGACCGGGCTGTGGCCGATGTCTTTGGCTTCCATGCATTGCAATTGGGTCTGCCAGCATTGCCTGCTCTGCGCAACAGCCGGATTCGCCATTGCTGGGTTGCCGACAACGGGTGTTTGCCAGACGGGCTGGTGGATGCGCAGCAGTTGCCAGCGCCACCCGGATTGATGGCCGAGGGTGTGGCCTTGCCTTTTGCCGATCAAAGCTTAGACCTGCTGGTATTGCCCCACACCCTTGAGCTCAGCCTTGACCCGCATGCCGCCTTGCGAGAAGTCGAGCGGGTGTTGGTCCCTGAGGGCAGGGTGGTGATCAGCGGCTTCAACCCGGTCAGCTTGTGGGGCTTACGGATGCAACGAACCCGGTGGTATGCCCGTTTTGGTTTGCCAGGAAAGTTTTTGCCAACCACCCAAGACTTGATTGGTTACTGGCGGTTGCGCGACTGGTTGAAGCTGCTGAGTTTTGAGGTCGAGGCCGCAGACTTTGGTTGCTACCGCCCATCGGTGCAAAACCCCACCTGGCTCGAGCGCTTTGCCTGGATGGACAAGGCGGGCAAGCGCTATTGGCCGATTTTCGGGTCGGTCTATTTCCTGGTGGCCATCAAACGGGTGCGCGGCATGCGTCTCGTGGGCCCGGTCTGGAAGCAGGTCAAGGCCCGCGCGGGCAAGCCGGTGCCTACCGCCAATTCGTCGGTCAACACCAGCGCCCCCGACACCGTTGCCAGCAAGCCAGAGGGGCAAACATGAGCCCTGTGGTCATCTACACCGATGGGGCTTGCAAAGGTAACCCCGGCCCGGGCGGCTGGGGCGTGTTTCTGCGCTACGGCACGGTCGAGAAAGATTTGTTCGGGGGTGAGGCACAAACCACCAACAACCGCATGGAGCTGACCGCGGTCATAGAGGCTTTGCGGGCCTTGAACCGCCCTTGCCAGGTGGACTTCTACATGGACAGCGAATACGTTCGCAAAGGCATCACCGAATGGATGGCGGGTTGGAAAGCACGTGGCTGGCGCACCGCGGCCAAGCAGCCGGTGAAAAACGAAGACTTGTGGCGCATCCTGGATCAACTGTTGTCGCACAGCGGACACACGTTCAACTGGCACTGGGTCAAGGGCCACTCGGGCGACCCTGGCAATGAGCGTGCCGATGCGCTCGCCAATCAAGGGGTTCGCATGGTGCAAACAGGTTGATAATGGATTTGCCCAGACAACCCATTGAACCAGCCTTATGCCCCAAAAGAACACCAAAACCGCACTCATCATTGTTGCCATGGCTGTGGTGGCTGTGGCTGGTTGGTATTACCAGAACAAACCCGTCGCCACCGCTACCCCCGGCGCTGGCCCAGCAACAGGCGCAGCCCCTGCGGGTGGGCCGCCTGCTGGTGGCGCGCCAAGTGCACCGGGTGCACCCTCTGGGCCGCCTCGCGCCATGGGGGTTGAAGTTGCGCTGGTAGAAACCTCGCCTTTGCGTGACGATGCGCAAACGGTCGGTACCTTGAAATCCAAGCAAAACACCGTGGTGCGCCCCGAGGTGGCAGGTCGAGTCACCGCCTTGGGATTCACCGATGGCAGCCGTGTGCTTGCAGGTCAAACCCTGGTGCAACTCGATGACAGCCTTCAACGCGCGGAGGTGCAACAAGCGCAGGCCCAAGTCGGTATCGCTCAGGCCAACCACAAGCGCAACCAAGAGCTGGTCGCACAAAACTTCATTGCCCAACGCGCCTTGGACGAAAGCCAGGCCAGTCTGTCAGTGGCCCAAGCACAACTGGCCCTCAACTGCGCACGTTGGCAACGCATGCGCATCGTCGCCCCCTACGCCGGCAACTTGGGGATCCGCACGGTCAACATCGGCGACTATGTCCGGGACGGAGCCGACTTGGTCAACCTAGAGGACCTCACCGCTTTGTATGTGGATTTCCGCCTGCCCGAGCGTTACCAAGGCAAAGTCGGTTTGAAGCAAACCGTGGAAGTCCTGATCGACGCTTTGCCAGGCCGTACCTTCTACGCCCGTATCGAGGCGATCGACCCCTTGATTGACGCCAATGGCCGCTCGATCAGCGTGCGTGCAGTGATACCCAACCAAGCCAACGCCAAAACAGCGGCCAAAGATACCGCCTCACCCTTGCCAGCCCCTTCTGTCGGGGCTGCCGGCTCTGCCGAAGCGGTCTGCCCGCCAGGCCCGGTTGTCTCCAGTGACAAAGCGGCCGCCAATGGCCCCTTGCGCCCCGGTATGTTTGCCCGGGTGAATGCCTTGTTCGCGATGAAACCAGCGGCTTTGTCGGTGCCCGAGGAAGCCATCGTGCCCATGGCTGGCAAGCAATTTGTCATCCGCGCGGTGCCGCCCGAGGCGGTACCCAACGCAGGCCCCTTGCCGCCTGACACCAAGCTGGTGTCTTTGCGCACCGAGGTCAAGTTAGGTGCGCGTCGCCCAGGCAGTGTTGAAATCCTCTCCGGTTTGAGCAGCATCGACACCGTGGTGGTCGCTGGACAACACCGTTTGCAAAAAGACGGCACGGCTTTACGCGTGGTTGAAACCAGGAACTGAGATGCAACTGCCTGAGCTGTCAATACGCCGCCCGGTCTTTGCGACCGTTTTGTCTTTGCTGATCGTCTTGGTCGGCGTGGTGTCCTTCAATGAGTTGGTTATCCGCGAATACCCGAAGATCGACAACCCCACGGTCACGGTCGAGACCCGGTATATCGGTGCATCCAGCGCGGTCATGGAAGCCCAGGTCACCAAGGTGCTCGAAGACTCCCTCTCCGGCGTGGAAGGCTTGGACGTCATCTCCTCCACCAGTCGCCAAGAGCAAAGCCAGATCACGGTCAAGTTCATGCTGACCCGCGATCCGGATGCCGCCGCCGCCGATGTGCGCGACAAGGTGTCTAGGGTGCGCCAGCGCTTGCCTGTGGGCATCGAAGAGCCGGTCATCTCCAAAGTCGAAGCCGACGCCTTCCCCGTCATCTGGATTGCTTTCAGCGCTGACACCATGAACACCTTGGAGTTGAGCGATTTGGCCAACCGCATCGCCAAGCCCATGATGCAAACCGCGCCGGGCGTGGCCGATGTGCGGGTGTTTGGTGAGCGCAAATACGCGATGCGGGTCTGGCTCGACAGCGATCGCTTGGCCTCTTACCGCCTGACCTCTCAAGATGTGGAGGATGCTTTGCGCCGCTCCAACGTCGAAGTTCCGGCGGGTCGGGTTGAAAGCCAGTCGCGTGAATTCAACGTGACCACCTCCACCGATTTGCGCAAACCCGAGGAGTTCCAGGACATCGTGGTGCGCACGGTCAACGGCATGCCTGTTCGCTTGGGTGATCTGGCACGCATTGAGCAAGGGCCCCTGGCCGAGCGCTTCTCGGTGCGCTACAACAACAACCAGGCGATCGCCCTGGGTGTGCTGCGCAACGCCACCGCCAATCCCTTGGAGCTGAGCAAAGCCATTCGGACCATGCTGCCGCGCATCCAAGAAAACCTGCCCCCGGGTGTCACCGTTGAAGTCGCCAACGATTCCTCGGTGTTCATCGAAAAATCCATCGAGGCTGTATTCAAAACGATTTTTGAGGCCGCCGCCCTGGTCGCACTGGTGATCTTTCTTTTTCTGCGGACCCTGCGTGCCTCTTTGATACCGCTGATCACCATACCGGTGTCGCTGATTGGCACCTTTGCATTGATGGCCTTGTTTGGTTTTTCCATCAACTCGCTGACCCTGTTGGCCCTGGTGTTGGCCATTGGCTTGGTGGTTGATGACTCGATCGTGGTGCTCGAGAACATCTACCGCTATATCGAAGAGGGCATGGAGCCATTTGCCGCCGCCATCAAAGGTTCGCGTGAAATCGGCTTTGCGGTGGTTGCCATGACCTTGACGCTGGTCGCGGTTTTTGCGCCTTTGGCTTTTACCCCTGGCCGCACCGGGCGTTTGTTTGCCGAATTCGCCTTGGCTTTGGCTGGCTCGGTGATGGTCTCTGGCGTGGTGGCTTTGTCGCTTTCCCCGATGATGTGCTCATTGATGCTCAAGCACAAACCCAATCCCAGCTGGTTTGACCGCGTCATCGGCGGCGGTTTGGATGCCATGACCCGTGGTTATGGCAGGTGGCTCACCTGGACCTTGACCGCTTGGCGTTTTGGCAGTTTCCAATTCTCACGCCGCTGGTTGGTCGTGGCCGTCATGTTGGCCGCCGCCGGCGGCTCCTGGCAGCTTCTCAAAGCCGCCAAAAGCGAGCTCTCACCGATGGAAGACCGGGGCGTGATCTTGATTGTGATCAATGGTCCTGACGGCTCCACACTGGAATACACCGCCAAGTACGTCAACATGCTCGAAAAAATCGGCCGCAAGTACAACGAGTTTGACAAATTCTTTGCGGTGGTTGGCAACCCCACGGTGGCACAAGGTGCGGTGTTTCTGGGCGCGTTGCCTTGGGACCAGCGCAAGAAAAGCACCCTGAACATGGCGCGGGAAATGATGCC
>CAMCES010000055.1 GCA_945873925.1 Bordetella parapertussis | reverse complement strand
GCCAACCACACCAGCAGCAACACCGGCAAGCCCAAAGCGGCGGTGCCGACAAAAAACCAGGCATAGCCGCCAGCGTCCACCGCCACGCCTGAAAACCCGGCCAACAATTTCGGCAGCAGCAACATGAGTGAGCTGAACAAAGCGTATTGCGTGGCCGAATACTGCACGTTGGTCAGCGACGACAAATATGCGATGAACGCGGCCGAGGCGATGCCGCTGCTCAGGTTGTCCGCAGACACCACGGCGATCAGCGCATACACATCGTGGCCATGACCGGCCAACCACGCGAACAGCAAGTTGGTGGCGGCACTCAACACCGCGCCCAGCATCAACACCCGCATCACACCCAAGCGCAGCACCAAGATGCCACCGATGAATGCGCCCACCAAGGTCATGACCACGCCATACAGCTTGGTGACCGTGGCCACCTCCTCTTTGCTGTAGCCCATGTCCACATAAAACGGGTTGGCCATGATGCCCATCACGATGTCGCTGATGCGGTAGCTGCCAATCAGCGCCAGCAGCAATAACGCTTGCCAGCGGTAGCGTTGGATGAACTCGGCAAAAGGCGCGATCACCGCCACTTGCAGCCATGGGCGAAAGCCGCGCGCGGGGGCCAGTGGCACCTGCGCGGGTTCGGGCGAGAACAGCACGGTCAACATGCCCACCGCCATCGAGACCGCCATCGCCAAATACGCCACGCCCCAGGCCGTGTCTTGGTAAGTGCCTGCTGGAAGACCGCCCACCTCGGCTTTGGCCGCGATCCAAAACACGCCCGCACCCGCCCAAATCATGGCCAAGCGGTAACCGGTCTGGTAGCTCGCGGCCAACACCGCTTGCAGCCGCGCATGGGCCGATTCGATGCGAAACGCGTCCAGTGCGATGTCTTGTGTGGCCGAGCCAAAAGCCACCAACAGCGCAAACCCGATGAGCGGTGTCAAGGCAGCTTGCGGGTTGCTGCCCGCCATGCCCAACAAGCCGATCACGATCGCGACTTGCGCGAGCAACAACCAACTGCGGCGACGACCCAGAAGGGGTGTCAGAAAAGGAATGGACAAACGGTCCACCAGCGGTGCCCAGGCCCACTTGAACCCATAGGCCAAGCCGACCCAACTTAAAAAACCGATGGTGGCGCGGTCAATGCCCGCTTCACGCAAGCGAAAGCTCAAGGTGCCCAACACCAGCAAAAGCGGCAAACCCGCTGAAAACCCCAAAGCCAGCATGCGCAAGCTGGTTGGGCTGAGGTAAATCAGCCAGGTATCTCGCCAACGCAGCGCGCCGGCTTGGGAAGTTGGGTTATCGTTCATACCCTGGTATTGTGCGATTCCTTTTCTGAGCCCACGACATGCAGACCAAACGTGCTTTTCTTCACCAATGCGCCGGCTGCGCTGCTGGCTTGTTCGCCTTCAACGCCTTGGCCCGAGAGGGCGTAGAGGTGGGTGAAACCTCCAAGTTCGCCAAGCTGGTGCCGGCGGCCGAGGTCGAGCAAACCGCGCTCGCCCAATACGGCCAGATGCTCAAACAAGCCCAAGAAAAAGACGCCTTGGCACCGGATGACCATCCGCAGGTGCTGCGTCTGCGATCGATCGCAGAAAAGATCATTCCCTACAGCCACGAATGGAATCCGCGCGCCAAAGACTGGCAATGGGAGATCAACCTGCTGGGCTCCTCGCAAATCAATGCGTTTTGCATGCCCGGCGGCAAGATTGCTTTCTACCAAGGGATCTTGACCAAGCTGGCACTGACCGATGACGAGGTGGCGATGGTGATGGGCCATGAAATCGCCCACGCCTTGCGCGAGCATGCCCGCGAACGCATGGGTAAAAACATGGCCACCAACGGTTTGTCACGTTTGGGCGGCGCCTTGATCTCGGGTTTCTTTGGCATCGACTCGCGCTTGACCGATGCCGTGGCGCAGCAAGGCGCGCAACTGTTGACGCTGAAATTCAGCCGCGAGGATGAGAGCGAGGCCGATTTGGTGGGCATGGAACTCGCCGCCCGCGCCGGCTACAACCCCCGCGCAGGCGTGAGCCTGTGGCAAAAAATGAGCGCCGCCAACAAGGGCGCACCGCCACAGTGGCTGAGTACCCACCCCTCTGGCACAGCGCGCATCAAAGAGATTGAAGCCAACTTGCCCAAAGTCAATCCGCTGTATGAGCGGGCCAAGGCGCTTTGAGCAGGGCGCCTTGAACAGTCAGGTGCCACCCACATAAGGGTTGCTGCGCCGCTCGCGGCCAAAGGTGCTCTCAGGCCCGTGGCCAGGAATGAACACCGTGTCGTCGCCCATCGGCCACAAGCGCTGGGTGATGCTGTCGAGCAGGTCTTGGTGGTTGCCTTGCGGGAAATCGGTGCGGCCAATGCTCCCGGCAAACAGCACATCGCCGACAAAAGCACGTTTCAATTCGGCCGAATAAAACACCACATGGCCGGGCGTGTGGCCAGGGCAGTGCCGCACTTGCAAGCTGTGCTGGCCCAATGTGACCGTGTCGCCATCGGCCAACCAGCGTGAGGGTTTGAAGGGGCGTGCCGGTGGAAAACCGTAACTCTCGGCGGCCTCTTTCAAACCATCAATCCAAAACTGATCGTCGGGGTGCGGACCGATGATGGGCAGCTGCAGCACCTCGGCCAAATCGGCGGTGGCGCCTGCATGGTCTAAGTGCGCATGGGTGATCCAGATGGCCACCAACTTGACGCCCAGTTGTTTGCAAGCGCCCAGCAGCATGTCCAAATCACCACCGGGGTCGATGATCGCCGCAGTCATGCCCGCATCCTCCCAAACGATGGAACAGTTTTGTTGGAAAGGCGTGACGGGAATGGTTTCGTAGTGCAGCATGTCAATGGGTGTCGGTGGAGGGCGCAAAGTCTTTGCACAAGGTCAGCAAATCGGCAAGGGTGTCAACCTCCATTTTCGCCAAGACCTGCGCACGGTGTTTTTTCACGGTGTCAGCCATGATGCCCGTGAGCATGGCAATCGCTTTGTTGCCATGGCCTGATCGCATCAGCTCAAAAATCATCACCTCACGCGGACTCAGGCTGGCAAACCGCTGAGCCACCAAAGCCAAACGTTTGTCGTTGGCCGCCCGGGCCATGTCGATCGCCAAGCCTTTGTCAATCGCTGCTTGGAGCTGGCTGTGGGCAAAAGGTTTCCACAAAAAATCCACCGCGCCGCCCTTCATCGCATCAATGATCTCTTGGCTCTGGCTTTCCCCGCTGATGAAGATGACGGGCAAGCTGCAAGCTTTTGCAGTCAGCGCCTGCTGCAGCTCCAAACCGCTTATCCCTGGCATGCGCATGTCCAGCACCAGCACTGCAGGGGTCAACACCCGAGACTGCAACAAAAACTCGGATGCACTGCTGAAGGCGAGCACACTGAAGCCCGAGTGTCTCAGCAAGCTGGTCAAATGGTTTCGGATATCGTCGTCGTCCTCCACCAGGTAAACCTGACCGGACTTGCTGATGCGGGTGGACTGGCTCATGGTAAGAAGCATCACCCGTGTTTTGCCTGCTCAAGCCGGGACAGCAGCTGCAAAAACGGGAGAAGAAAAAACGCTGTGTTCATGACCACCTGATTGTCAATCCTGAACAGTCTTTTAAAAGACCATGAATGAATACTATTTAAATAATTTCATCACAAATCAATGTGATTATGTGAGGAGTTCCCCAATTAGGGGTGTGCATGACACTGGAAAACAGAAAAAATCACAAAATGTTCGAGTGTACTTTTGACATCCAGTGAGCGCTCAAACCAGCAATCAGGCGTCGGTTTGTGCGTCATTTGGCCATGTGCTGAAAAAACAACGCGAGATGCAAAACCTCTCTTGTGCGGCTATTGGCAAAAAAATTGGCTTGTCAACCGAGCAAGTTCAGGCGTTAGAGGAAGGGCGTCACGAGGCCTTCAAAAAGACGGCGCAACCCGTGTGGTGGTTTTTGCGTTTGTACGCCAAAAAATTGGGCATGGACTTGCCCATGGACACCAAAGACCCGCTCCAGGCTGGGCACACGCCAAGCATGGCGGTTCCAGCCATACCTGCTTTTTTACTCAAAACCAACCTTGACAACCCAGATGGACACTGACACCTTGGAAGACAACGGCCACAAGGCCAACGATTTGTTCATCCCCAACGGGGTGGTGTTTGTTGGCACCATCAATGTGCCGGGCCTGGCACAAATCAATGGCAAGATCACCGGTGAAATCATCGCCAACACCTTGGACGTTGGTCCCTTGGGGCAGATCAGCGGCAAGGTGCGCGCCAAGCAAATGGATATCTATGGCATCTTGAGTGAAGATGTGGTGTGCCAAGGCTTGTTGCAAATCCGCAAGACTGGCAAAGTCTCTGGCAAGCTCAGTTATGCCGATATTGACATCGAGCGCGGCGGTCAATTTGAAGGTGATATGCAGACCATTGCCTAAGCCATGCTGAGCTTTTTTTCCAAGTGGCTGTCAACCGACTTGGCCATCGATCTGGGCACTGCCAATACCTTGATTTACGCCAAAGACCAGGGCGTGGTGTTGGACGAGCCGTCGGTGGTGGCGATCCAGCAGATGGGCGCCAAAAAAACCATCCTGGCCGTGGGCACAGAGGCCAAAAGCATGTTGGGCCGGGTGCCCGCCAACATCGAGGCGATCCGCCCCATGAAAGACGGCGTGATCGCCGACTTCACGATCACCGAGCAAATGCTCAAGTATTTCATCCGGCAAATCCACCCCAACAGTCTGCTGCGCCCGAGCCCGCGCATCATCATTTGTGTGCCCTGCGGCTCGACCCAGGTGGAGCGCCGCGCGATCCGAGAGTCCGCCATGGGGGCGGGCGCCTCGGAGGTTTTTTTGATCGAAGAGCCGATGGCCGCAGCCATTGGCGCGGGCTTGCCGGTAACCGACGCTTGCGGCTCCATGGTGGTCGACATTGGCGGGGGCACCACCGAGGTTGGCATCATCTCCCTGGGTGGCATGGTCTACAAGGGCAGTGTGCGCATTGGCGGTGACAAATTCGATGAAGCCATCGTCAACTACATCCGCCGCAATTACGGCATATTGATCGGCGACCAAACCGCTGAGATGCTCAAAAAAGAAATCGGGCTGGCCTTTCCCAACGCCGACTTCAAGGAGATGGAGGTCACCGGGCGCAACCTGAGCCAAGGCATACCGCAGACGTTCACCGTGACTTCATCTGAGGTGCTTGAGGCGCTGACCGACCCGCTCAATGGCTTGGTCATGGCCATCAAGAACGCCCTGGAAAAAACCCCGCCCGAGCTGAGCTCGGACATTTCCGAGCGCGGCATCATGCTCACTGGCGGCGGCGCCTTGCTCAAAGACCTCGACCGCCTGATCACCGAAGAAACCGGTTTGCCCACGATGCTGGCCGAGGACCCGCTCAGTTGCGTGGTGCGTGGCTGCGGCTTGGTCCTGGAACGACTCGACGGCGTGACCGGCATCTTCACGAACGACTAAAGCGCAGCGCTCGGTCGTCCAAACTGCCATGGCCAATCGCCCAGAGGTCCACCAGGTAATTTTGATGGACCCGCCAAGGCCCATGGTCGCCTTGCTTTGGCAAGTGGATGCTGGCGCGGGTGACATAACCTGAGTCAAAGTCCATGAACGGCTGGGCGGTCATCGGCCGTTCTGGTGTCGGGCGCACCTCACGGAAAGCGTGTTTGTCCATGTGATTGAGCAAACGACAGGCAAAGTCGGCGATCAAATCGGCTTTCAAGGTCCAAGACGCATTCGAGTATCCAAAGGTCAACACCACATTGGGCAGACCCGACAGCATCATGCCTTTGTAGCTGAAGGCGTCGCCCGCCACAAACGGCTTGCCATCGACCGTGAATGCGATGTCTGCCAACACATTGAGCTGCAAACCCGTTGCGAGCACGACCACATCAGCGGCCAGTGCGCCGCCACCTTGCAGGACCAAACCCGTGGCGGTGAAATGCGCGACCGTGTCAGTCACCACGCTGGCGCGGCCACCGCGAATCGCCTTGAACAAATCGCCATCGGGCAGAGCGCAGACCCGCTGTGTCCAAGGGTTGTAACGCGGTGTGAAATGGGTTTGCACATCAAAACCCTGGCCCAAGGCCTGGCCCACCAAACCCACCAAGTAGCCTTTCAAAAAAGCGGGCTGTCGGCGAGCGAGTTGGAAATAAAAAATGCTTTGCAAAATATTCTTCCAGCGCGTGAGCCCATAGGCCCAGGACACAGGCAGCCATTTTTGCAGCCATTGTGGAAACGGGTCACGCCCTGGGCGAGACACCACATAGGTCGGTGAACGCTGCAGCATGGTCACATGCGCTGCGCTGTGCGCCATGGCCGGTACCATGGTCATGGCTGTGGCACCACTGCCAATCACCACCACTTGTTTGCCGGCGAAGTCCAAATCTGCCGGCCAAAATTGCGGGTTGATCACCTGGCCTTTGAAGTCTGCTTGGCCTGCAAACCCGGGTTGATGGCCTTGTGCGTAGCTGTAATAACCACCGCACATGTGCAGCATCCGCGCCCGTTGTTGCACGGTGTCGCCGCTGGGCAGCCGTGCGGTCAAGGTCCAACACGCGTCATGGCTCGACCAATGCGCATGCGTGACTTTGTGGCCATGGCTGATGTTTTGGTCAACGCCAGTTTCATGCGCTGCCTCGCGGATGTATTTCAGGATGGACGCGCCATCGGCCATGGTTTGTTCGCCATCCCAAGGCTTGAAGCAGTAACCCAAGGTGTGCATGTCGGAGTCGCTGCGAACCCCGGGGTAACGGAACAAATCCCAGGTGCCGCCGATCTGGCTGCGGGCTTCCCAAATACGCCAGGTTTTGTTGGGGCACTGGGCTTGCAAATGACGGGCAGCACCAATGCCCGACAAGCCTGCGCCAATGATCAAGACATCCAACACGGCGGGCCTCCAGTGGTGACAGGGAAGACTGAGCGAAAGCGCATGGTTCAGCCAATCACTTTGCCGCGTGTGGCTTTGGTCTGGCCCCGCAGCACCTTGCTGTCCACACGTTTGCGTTGCGAGCTGAGCGTGGGTCGGGTGGCACGGCGGGGTTTCACAGGCTTGGCGGCCAAGTCCACCATGTCGTGCAACCGCGCCATGGCTTCGAGGCGGTTTTTGTCTTGGCTGCGGCTGGTTTGCGCTTTGATGACGATGACGCCTTCGCTGGTGATGCGCTGGTCTGAGGTGGCCAACAGCTTCTCTTTCACCGCATCCGGCAACGAAGACGCACGAATATCAAACCGCAGGTGCACCGCGCTGGAGACTTTGTTGACGTTTTGCCCGCCCGCGCCTTGGGCCCGGATCGCGGTGAATTCGATCTCGTGTTCAGGAATGAGGATGGGCGGGGTCAACATGGTCTCAGATGACTGTAAACCGGTTGCACCTCTGCACTCAATCCAGCAATGCTTTGTCATAGGCCACGGTGACCGGCGCGTGGTCTGAAAACTTTTCGTCCTTGTAAATGGACACCTGCTTGGCCAACGCCGCCAACGCAGGGGTGGCCAGGTGGTAGTCCAATCGCCAACCGACGTTGTTGGCATAGGCTTGGCCGCGGTTGCTCCACCAGGTGTAGCAGGCATCGGTAGTGTCGGGGTGCAGTTGGCGGTAAACGTCCACCATCCCGCCCTCGGTGGTAAAGCGTGTCATCCAAGCCCGCTCCTCAGGTAAGAAGCCCGAGTTTTTCTGGTTGCTGCGCCAGTTCTTCAGGTCTTTTTCTTGGTGCGCAATGTTCACGTCACCACACAAAATGAACCCGCGCTTTTTTTTCAAAGCCTTCAGGTGCGGCCCGATCGCGTCCAAGAAACGGTACTTTGCTGCCTGCCGCTCGGGGCCGGAAGAGCCACTGGGAAAGTACACGCTGAGCAAGGACAGCTTGCGCTTGGGGGTGTCAAAGCGCAGCTCCAGACAGCGGCCCTCGGCGTCAAATTCGCCACCATCAAAGCCTTCAATGACGGCACTGGGGGTGTGCCGGGTGAAGATGCCAACACCGGCATAGCCTTTTTTCTCGGCGCAGTGAAAGTAGCCGTTCAAACCCGCCAAGACCTCGAATTTGCCCGCCAGGTCGGGTGCTTGGGCCTTGATTTCTTGCACACACATACAATCGGGCGTGGCTTTTTCAAGCCAGTTTTCAAGGCCTTTGCTGCTCGCCGAGCGGATGCCGTTGAGGTTGAGGCTGGTGAGTTTGAACAAGGAATCCCCCATGTCGGTGCAAGACACGCCAAACACGTTGGCGCAAGAATTCATTGAATTCTCGCTGGAATCGGGCGTGCTGAAATTTGGCCGCTTCCAAACCAAAGCCGGGCGCATGTCCCCTTATTTTTTCAATGCCGGTTTGTTTGACGATGGTGCCAAGCTGAGCCGCTTGGCCGCTTTCTATGCCCAGGCCTTGCTCGCCAGTGATTTGCAGTTCGACATGATTTTTGGCCCCGCTTACAAAGGCATCCCGCTGGGTGCAGCGGTGGCCATCGAGCTGGCCCGCGTGGGCCGTAACCTGCCGTTTGCCTACAACCGCAAGGAAGCCAAAGACCATGGTGAGGGCGGTATTTTGGTCGGCGCACCATTGCATGGGCGGGTGCTGATCGTGGATGACGTGATGAGCGCGGGCACCGCGGTGCGCGAATCGGTCGCGCTGATTCAAGCCGCTGGCGCGCAGGCGTATGGCGTGGCCATCGCCTTGGACCGCCAGGAAATGGCCACCGAGCTGGTGGACGGCCAGGTGCGGGACGTGGCGCACAGCGCGGTGCAATACGTGCGCGAGTATTTGGGCATGAAAGTCTGCGCGGTGGCGCAACTCGCCGATTTGCTGTCTTACCTTCAGTCCCAGGGGAGCATGGGCGAAGCGGCCACCCACTTGCCAGCGGTTCAAGCCTACCGTGACCGTTACGGGGTCGGCTGACCCAGTTTGTCATTGGCGGGACAAACCCGCTGTTTGATTTCACGGCCAGCCCCTAAACTGGCTTGGTTGTCTGTTGTTGGAGACCCCGCATGAACGCACCCCTGCCCGAACACATCCGCCTAGCCCTGGAAACCGTCCAGCTCGACGACAAGTACGCCCTCGAGCATGGCCGCGCCTTCATGAGCGGTGTCCAGGCGCTGGTGCGTTTGCCCATGCTGCAACGCCAGCGTGATGCGGCGCAGGGCAAAAACACCGCCGGCTTCATCAGCGGTTACCGTGGCTCACCCTTGGGCAGCTACGACCAAGCGCTGTGGAGCGCGCGCGCGTTTTTGCAGGCACAGCAGGTCGTCTTCCAGCCGGGTGTGAACGAGGAAATGGCCGCCACGGCTTTGTGGGGCACCCAGCAGCTGGGCTTTGCGCCGCCGGGCAACAACAAATTCGATGGCGTGTTTGGTATTTGGTATGGCAAAGGCCCGGGCGTGGACCGCACCTCGGACGTGTTCAAGCACGGCAACATGGCGGGCACCACGGCTTGGGGTGGCGTGCTGGCCATCGCCGGTGACGACCATGTCTCCAAAAGCAGCACCGCTGCGCACCAAAGCGACCACATCTTCAAGGCTTGCGGCTTGCCGGTGTTTTTCCCTGCCTCGGTGCAAGACATCCTGGATTACGGCATCCACGCGTTTGCCATGAGCCGTTTCTCGGGCGTTTGGGCGGGCATGAAAACCATCCAAGAAATCGTCGAGTCCAGCGCCACCGTCATGATCGACCCCGAGGGCGTGAACACCATCCTCCCCGAGTTCGAGATGCCCGCAGGGGGTGTGCATATCCGTTGGCCCGACGACGCGCTCAGCCAAGAAGCGCGCTTGTTCAACCACAAGTGGTATGCCGCCTTGGCCTATATCCGCGCCAACAAGCTCAATCACACCGTGATCCAGGGGCCGAACGACCGGTTTGGCTTGATCGCCAGCGGCAAGGCCTACAACGACACCCGCCAAGCCTTGCTCGACCTCGGTTTGGATGACGCGACCTGCAAGCGCACGGGCATCCGTGTGCACAAGGTGGGCGTGGTCTGGCCGCTGGAATCGCACAGCACCCGTGAATTTGCGCGTGGCCTGCAAGAAATCGTGGTGGTGGAAGAAAAACGCCAGCTCATTGAATACCA
>CAMCES010000054.1 GCA_945873925.1 Bordetella parapertussis | reverse complement strand
CGCTCATGGCCATTGTCAAAATGGAACAAATGGATTTTGTCGTAGCGCGCCACGCACCCGCCTTGCGGATTGAACACCAAACAGGCATTGCGCACATGGCTGGCGTCACCCTCGATGGCCAAGGGCAAACTGCCGGCCACCAACCACAGGCCATGCTGCTGCGCGAGTTGGGCCAAGCGGGATTGCATGGGGCCTTCGCCGAAGCGCTCAGCCACGGCCAACTTGTCCGCGTCTTGACGCCCGATCAAACAAAAATACTCGGGCAGCACAGCCAACTCGGCGCCAGCTTGCGCGGCTTGTTGCATCAACACATCGGCTTGATCCAAGTTGGCCTGCACCTCACAACCCGAGACCATTTGCAACAGGGCGGCTTTCATGGCTTGGCAGGCGCAGCGTTGGGGGCCGGCGCGTCGATCTTGGTCACCTTGGGCTCTTGCCAGGAGCCTTGGACGCGGAATTCCTGGGTGGCTGATTCGATGAGTGGTCGGCGCAAAAAATACTGTGCCAAGAAACTGGTGATGCCCACCACCGGGTTGATGGCCGAGTAAAACAATGAGGCCGTGCCCGCATTGAGCTCGGGTACCACCACCACTTTGATGTCTTGGGTTTCGCGCTGGATGTCGGCGTGACCTTCCATCAACACCGCGGCACTCACGCCCTTCATTTGCAAGTTGGTGGTGCTGGCAATGCCTTGCTGGATGAGGATGTCGCCACGCACGAAGTCAAAGGCAAAGCCTTCGCTGAACACATCGGAGAAGTCGAGCCTCAAGCGCCGTGGCAGGGACTGCAGCGTCAGCACGCCCAAGAGACGTGAGACGCCTGGGTCGGCTTTCAAAAACTGGCCGCGCTCCAAATTGACATTGAATTGCCCGCTCATGGTGTTGTAGTCGGGCGAGAAAGGCGAGCCTTGCCAACCGACTTGGCCGATCATGCGTCCCTTGCCATTGCGGATCGCGCCCACATAGCCTAAACGCTCGAGTAAATCGCCCGAATCTTGGATTTGCAGCGTGAAATCGAGTTGCGAGCGCTTGGCGGCAGCTTTGCCGGGCCCGCCCCATTGCCCTTTGCTGACAAAGCTGGCCTCTGGCATGCTGAGGTTGAGCTTGTTGAGCACCCATTCGCGTGAGCCGGTCGCGCTGGTGCGCGCAAAGCCGTCGATTTCCGCCCGGCCCATGGGTATGCCGCGCAACTCTAGGTTGTCCACCACGATGTCCAAGGCGGGCATGTCTTTGGGCGAATCGGCCATGGCTGTTTCGACTTCTGCCAGCACCGCCGGTGGGATTTGCAAATAGCTCAACCGGGCCAGCAACCGCGCGGACTCGGCCCCTTGCGCTGCCCGGTATTCTGCGCGGCCTTGCAACTCGGTGGCCTTGGCCTGGATACGCCAGACCATGGATTGCTGGTCAGCTGTGGCTTGCAGCGAGTGAAAACTGCGACCCAGCCAAGTCAGCTCAGCGGTGTTGATCTCGACACGGGTTGGCAGGTAAGCCTGCCAGGAATGGCGCAGCGGGCCTGCGCGTGCATCCCCGTCACCCAGCCAGGGGCGCAGGGCCTGTTGCCATTCGTCAACATTGACTTGTGGGTGCCGCACCTGAACCACCACGCTGTTGTCTGCCGGTTCTTTGCTGCCCAACACTTGCCCGAGCTGAATCTGCCCGCGCACCACCGTCGGGGTGACACCACCGGTGTTGCGCACATAGTTGAGTGCCAGCACCTGGCCCAAGCTGGCTTGGAATTGAGACAGGTTGGCACTGCTTTTGCCACCGGTACGCAACACGTCTGAGTCAATGCGCAATGGCCACAGTTCGTCTTTGGGTTTGTCCATGGGTGCGGGCAACTCCAGCCCCATGCCTTGCATGTTGCTGCTGAGCGAATACACCACTTGACCCTGGTGCAGACCCAAACTCGCCACGTATTGGGTGCTGCCATGCAAGGCGGAGGTCAATGCCGTCAGGCCGTTCAACTCAGGCGCCTGTCGCAACGCGTCAGCGCTGACATTGCCTTGCAAAATCAAGCGGCTTGGGCCCGTGGTTTGGCTATCGGCAAAGCGCAGCCCGCCATCGAGCTTGGCGTCTCCCCCCAAAAACCGCATCCGCACCCCATGGGCACTCACGCTTGAGTCGCTGTAGTGGACAGTGCCGCGGGCCTTGTCAATCCGGGGTAAGCCAGACGGCCAGTGCAGATCGTTGCCAGCGAGCACCACACTGCCTTGCACCCGGGACAAAGCCAGGTTGTTCAGAGGCAGGCTCAGGTTTAACTGATGCTCGGCTGAACCGTTGGCCGTGACTGAGCCCAAGTAGGGCCCCACTTTGTCTGCCAGGGGAGAGTTGTTGACGATCTGCAAAGCATCGCTCAGGTTGCCTTTGAGTTGCGCGTTGACCTCAATCAGGATGTCGCTCAGGTCGTTGATTTGCAGATCGAGCTTGGGCACTTGCAACAGCCCACCGGTGCCGATGCGAGCCGTCTGGGATTTGACCGACAAACGGTTGCGGTTGATTTGCAACTCGCCCGAGAGCTGTTGCAAAGCTGGCCAAGTCTGCGGAACACGCTTGGCCACAGCCATGGCTGGTGGCCTAGGCACGTACTGAAAATTGGCTTGCTCAAAGGGCGCGTTGACCGTGAACACACCATCCTTGGTTTTGGCAAAGGGGAAGTTGTCCAACATGCCTTGCACAGCCAGGTTGGCTTTGACAAATTGACCTGCCCTGATCGCGTCACGCAGGTAGTACCGGGCTTGTGCGTCCATCTCCTTGGGCAAGTAGCGGTGCAAGGCTTTGGCATCCAATTTATGCACCTGCACCTTCAAGTCGAGGCGACCAAGCGGCTTGTTGGCCAGACCTTCTTGCCATGTCAAATCAAACCCAGCTTGGGCAAATTCGTTCTGCAGCCGCGCTTGCTTGATCTGCAATTCCCATTGCTGGCCTTGCTTGGCCCAAGACACCTCGCCCTTGAGCGTTTGCACAGCAATGCGAGGCTCCTCCAACCAATCGACCAAGGCCAAGCTGCCGTCCGTTACTTCCACCTCGGCTTGCCCGCCTTGCTCGTTGACCTGAAACTGCACCTGCGCAGCTTGCGCACCCGGCCACCACCAAGCCTGGGGCGGGCTGTTGGCTGCGGACGATTGCAGGGACAAATCTTTGATGTGGCCCTTGGCAGTGAACCGCAAGCCAGGTGTGTGGGCATCAAACCAACGCAGGTCCAAGTCCAGAAGCTGTCCCTGTGGTTCGGCTTGGCTGAGCGCGTCGCGCAGCTTTTCGTGCAGCGCAAGCGGCTCGGTCAAGCGACCCAACACCCCCAAAGACACGGCATCTAGTTGCAACTCGCCTGCCTTGGCAAACAACTCGCCTTCACTGCGCCAAGCCAAGCGCGTCTTGCCGCTGGTCCAGGTCTCGCCGTCAGCCATGGTGACCTTCATGTCTTCGAGGCGCAACGCATGGCCCGCGCCGTCGAGCCAATCTTGCCAATGCACCCGACCAGCGATACCGCTGATGTTTACGCTGGCTTCTTGCTCACTGGCTTGCCACTGCAGGTTGTTCAATGACATGTCAAGCGTGGGGTTGCGCACCTTGCCCTGGTCCAGATCCAGCCACAACCTGGCCCAGCCCTGGCCCGCCCTCCAATGCCCCAGCGGCGCCAAGGCTCGCAGCTGACTGGCCATCGGTGCCAAGTCCAGCTGCGGCAACTGCGCATACACCGAGCCCTGCCAGGTGCTCAGGTCACTGGCATGGCGGCTGAACAATGGCTGGGTGAATTGGCCTTGCAGGCTCACACGTTGCCCCCAATCCTCGGGCGGGTTGGCATCGAGTTGCCAGTCATGGCTGCGCAAGCCGTTGCGCATCGACAAACGCAGCTCGGTGAGGTCCACCGGGGCCAGTTGGTTTAATTCGTCCACCCAACGCAGCCGGCCATTGGTTATCAGCACATGGGGCTGGGTCAGCAACCAGTCGGCCCATGCGGAGGCTTCCCCGCTTTGAACCCGCACCCCGGCGATCAGCCAATGACCATCGGCGGTGCGCTTGACCTCCAACTCGGTGCCTTGCAGCTCTATCCTATCCAAGGACAGGCGCAGCAATGAAGCAGGTGTCATGCTCGCACGCACCACTGGCAAAAACAACACCTGCTCACCCTGGGCGTTGCGCACCGTGAATTCACGCAACTCAAACGACGGCACCCAGCCGTCCGAGATGGTGTTCAATTCGCCAATGCTGACTTGCAGATCCCAGGCCTTGGCAGCCATGTCTTCTATCTGGGGCCGCCAATCGATGATTCGGGGCACAATCAAAACATGCAATGCAAAGGTGGCACCCAGCAACAAAAACCACACGCCCATGACCAACCAAAGCAGCCATTTAGACAACCTGACAAACCAAAGCAAACCTGCTGGCATGGCTTTGACCGCAGGTGTGGCTTTGGGGGAGGGGGCATGTGTGTTCAAGCTGATTGAATTATCACAGGCATTCGAGCCACACGCGGTGCAACTACCCAAGTGAGCCAGCCTGCTTTGCCCTCTTGTGACGGTTCTCGGCTGGTGCAACGGCTGCGCCGCCGCTATGCCAATCAGCTGCACCTGTTGCCGCCAGGTGCGCCCACCCCAGATCTGCTGGCGCAAGGTTTTGCGGCCTTGCAAACCCCCTACCCTGTGTTGGAAGACCGACTGCGGGTCTTGCGACAACTGGTGATGGCGCGCTTGGCCGCGCTCGACTGTGAGCAGCATGCGCCCTTGGAGGTGGTCACCCAAGCCATGACTTGGTTGGCTGAATTCAGCCTGCATGCCGCGCAGCAAGAGGCGATGGCGCGTGCGGCCTTGCGACACGGCCTGCCGCAACGCGCCGATGGGCAAGCCGCCCAACTTTGGATCTTGGGCATGGGCAAACTCGGTGCGGCCGAATTGAATGTGTCGAGCGACATCGATTTGATCTACGTGTATGACGAAGATGGCGAGACCTGCGGCCTGCCTGATGGCTCTGGGGTGGTCAGCAACCAGGTCTTTTTTGACCGCATGGTCAAACACATCCACAGCTTGATTGGCGAAACCACCGAGCACGGGTTTGTTTTTCGCATGGACCTTGCGCTTCGCCCCAATGGCGAGTCGGGTCCCAGTGTGTTGTCTTTGGCTGCATTGGAGGAGTATTTCCAGGTGCAAGGCCGCGAATGGGAGCGTTTGGCCTGGCTCAAGGCGCGCGTGGTGGCGCCCTTGGCTTGCATGGACCAGGTAGCTGCGCTGCGCGAGATCGTCACGCCATTTGTGTTTCGCCGCTACCTGGACTACAACGTGTTTGCGGCATTGCGGGTGCTGCACCAGCAAATCCGCAACCAATCGCAACGCCGCAGCGCCAGCCGGCCCGAGCGCGCCAATGACGTCAAACTCGGCCGCGGTGGAATCCGTGAAATCGAGTTCACGGTGCAACTGTTGCAAGTCGTGCGTGGTGGTCAATTCCCCGAGCTGCGCATGCGTCCCACGCTCGACGCCTTGCAGGCGGTGGTGCAAGCACGCTTGATGCCCGCAGACACCGCGCAGGCCTTGCGTCAAGCGTATGTGTTTTTGCGCCGTCTCGAACACCGGATTCAGTACTTGGATGACCAGCAGACACACCAACTGCCCACCGATGACCAGGACTTGCTGTGGATTGCACGAACCATGGGTTTTGAGCAGACCGAAGACTTCCTGGCGCAACTCGCTGTGCACCGCACCCAGGTCGCGCTGGAGTTTGAGCGCCTGCTGCGCCAAGAAGGCGAGGCGCCAGCCGCTGACCAAGCCGCGGCGACACCGACCGATTTCGAGGTGTTGCTCGAATACCTGAGCCCTGCTTTGCGTGAACGGATTGCACGCTGGCCTGCGCTGCCGCGGGTGCGTGCATTGCGTGACGACGCGTTACAGCACTTACTCAAACTGGTGCAACGCACCCAAGAATGGGTCAGCCAAGGTCGGGTGAGCGAGACCGCTGCCGTGCGCTGGAGCGATTGGATGGAGCCACTGCTGCGGCGCGACACCTATTTGGCCTTGCTGCTTGAACGGCCCCAGGTCCATGCACAGTTGTTGCGACTGCTGGGGGCGGCTCGGTGGCCGGCACGCTATTTGATCCAACACCCCAGCGTGATCGACGAACTGGCTGACCCCAGCATGCTTGACGAGCGCTTTGATCCCTTGCATTTTCAGCGCAACATCGAGGCGCGCTTGAGCGCCCTGCAAGCGGGCAATGGTGACGATGATGAGAGCTTGCTCAATGTGCTTCGCCGAGCCCACCATGCGGAACTGTTTCTGACCTTGGCGCGTGACTTGGAGGGGCGCCTGAGCGTGGAACAGGTCGCCGATGACTTGAGTGCCTTGGCCGACACGGTGGTGGCGATTGCAGCGCAATGTGTCTGGTCGCGTTTGAAAAACCGTCACCGCGACAGCCCCTGCTTTGCCGTCATTGGCTACGGCAAGTGGGGGGGCAAGGAGCTTGGCTATGGCAGCGACTTGGACATTGTGTTTGTTTTTCAAGACGAGCATCCGATGGCCAACGAAATGTATGCCCAGTTTGCGCGCAAGCTCATTCAATGGCTGACCTTGAAAACCGGCGAGGGCGATTTGTACGAGATTGACACCGCGCTGCGCCCGAATGGCAACTCAGGCTTGCTGGTGAGCCGCTTGGACGCGTTTGCCGACTACCAAAGCCAGCGTGGCAACAACACTGCTTGGGTGTGGGAGCACCAAGCCATGACACGGGCGCGGTTTTGTGTCGGTGATCCGCAGTTGCGTGCACCGTTTGAGCAAGTACGCCGCCAAGTGCTGTGTGCGCCGCGCAACCTGGGCTCCTTGGCACAAGACATCACGGCCATGCGCGAGAAGATGCGTGCCGCCCATCCTGTGCCCAGCGGCTTGTTTGACTTCAAGCACAGCCCAGGCGGCATGATCGATGCTGAGTTTGCCGTCCAGTTCCTGGTGCTCGCGCATGCCCGCGCCCATCCTGCTTTGCAAGACAATGTTGGCAACATCGCCTTGTTGCAGCGGGCGGAGTCTGTCGGCTTGCTGCCCGCAGGTGTGGGCAGCGATGCGGCCGATGCCTACCGGGGCTTGCGCCACTTGCAGCATCAAGCCCGTTTGGATGAACAAACGGGTCGCTTGCCAGAACCTGCGGTGGCGCAGTCGGCAGCGGCGGTCATGGCTTTGTGGCGTTTTGTATTTGCCTAACCAGCGCAGTGGTGGAGTAACCATCGACAAAGGGGATGGCCTGTGCACTGCCCCCGTAGGCCAACACCACCTGGGTTTCAGCCAGCACCGACATGTCGTAATCGCCGCCTTTGACCAACACGTCTGGGCGCAATTCGGTGATCAATGCCAAGGGCGTGTCCTCCTCGAACCAGGTGACCAAACTGACCGACTCGAGTGCGGCGATCAGCAGTGCGCGGTCAGCTTGATTGTTCAAAGGACGGTTTGGGCCCTTGCCCAAACGCCGGGCAGAGGCGTCGCTGTTCAAACCCACCACCAAACTCGCACCGAGTTGCCGTGCTTGGTCGAGGTAGGTGGCATGGCCGCGGTGCAGCACATCAAACACACCGTTGGTGAACACCACCGGCCCTTGCTGGCGCAAGGCTTGAACGGCCAGGGCGGCTTGGTGGCGGGCGCAGAGCTTGCGGGCCAGGTGCAACTCAGCCATGTTGATTGCGCCAGCGCTGAACATGCAGGGCAATCTGATCCAGGCTGGACATGACAACCACAGCGGCCGGCGGTCGGCGCAGCAAAACTGGGTTGCCACCGCCAGCCCAAATTTCCATGTGGTCCGGCAATTTTTTGCGCAGATCGGCCAAGCCATCGAGCACTTGGTTGGGATTCAAGCTGGCACTGAAACTCAGCGCCACCACATCGACATGCTGAACCTCGGCGGCGCGGGCGATGTCGTGCAATGGGGTTTGCACACCCAGAGAGAAACGTTGGCAACCGTGCAATGCCAGCAAACACTCCACCATCAGCAAGCCCAGGCCGTGTTGTTCTTGCGGAAAAGTGGTGAGCAGTACCGTGGGCGCAGATTTCGGTGATGCGCTGCTCACCTGGTGGATCGCTTGGTGCATCAAAGCGGTGATGCACTCGGTGTAGAGGTGCTCCTCGAATACTTCGAGCTCGCCCCGCATCCATGCCTCACCCACCATCACATTCAAAGGCGCGACCAAGTCGGTCACAAATTGGTTGATGCCCATGCTGGCCAAGGCTTGGTGCAGGCCACAGCGCAGGCCATCGAGGTCATGGCGCAGCAAACGCTCCATGTATTTGCGCAAATCCGTGCCCTGCGCCTCGCTGATGCCCGATAAACCTTGGGGCGAATACACATCGCTGAAGCTGAGCTTTTGCAGCGCTTGAATCGGCAATGCCACAATCCGGCCGGGCCGCAGCCCTTGATCGATCAGCCTTTTGATGATCCGCAGCTTCTCGACCTGTTCCAGCGGGTAGCTGCGTTCATCAAATTCATCTCGGGCAGGCTGCGGGAACCCGTAGCGGCGCTCCCAAACGCGCAATGTGTCTTTGCCAATACCTGTATCGCGCTCGACAGCGGCGATCGACAAATTCAGGGGTTGGTTGGGATTCCTCAAATTCATGGCCAGATTGTCATTGAAAACCGGTGGTCTTTTGGTATGTCGTAGACAATATCTCCAAATTAACGCATGATCAGCTACATGAAAACCCTAGCCACTCCAAATCCTTTCTTTTTTTTAGTCGGCCTATCGGCTGTTTTTGTCCTCGCCTTGTGTCAACCCGCACTGGCACAAAGCAGCAAAACCACTGCTTGTCCTGTGGTGTTGCAGCACACCGTGGAACGCTTGCAAGACGAAAAGCCGCAAAACCTCTGTCAATACGCGGGCAAAGTGGTGGTGGTGGTCAACACCGCCAGCTTTTGCGGCTTCACGCCCCAATACAAAAGCCTGGAAGAACTGCACGCCCGTTACAAAGACAAGGGCCTGGTGGTGTTGGGCTTTCCGTCCAATGATTTTTCCCAAGAACCCGATAGCAACAAGAAGATCGCCGACTTTTGCGAAAACACTTACGGCGTGAAATTCCCGATGTTCAGCAAAACCGCTGTGCGTGGCAGCGACGCATCGCCGCTGTTCAAGCAACTTGCCCAGCGCACGGACACCACGCCCAAATGGAATTTCTACAAATACATGATCAGCCGCGATGGCAAAACTGTGCAGAGTTTCAACAGCAACACCGACCCTTTGAGCAAAACATTCTTAGCCGAAATCGACAAAATGGTGGCGGCCCCCAGCCCTTGAGATGAGCAAGCGTGTCGCCATCGTGGGTTCGGGCATTGCGGGCCTGTCGGCCGCCCACCACCTGCATGGCCTTGCCGATATCAGTTTGTTCGAGGCGGGTGACTATTTCGGCGGGCACACCCACACGGTCGACATCACCTTGCCCAGCGCCAGCGGCCCCTGCACACACGGGGTAGACACGGGTTTTTTGGTTTACAACGAGCGCACCTACCCTGGCTTGATCGCTTTGCTCGAGGCCTTGCAGGTAGAGACCGCACACTCGGACATGTCGTTCTCGGTGCAAGCGGCCTGGACACCAGGTGGGCGTGTTCTGGAATGGAATGGCGCCTCACTCAACAGCGTGTTCGCGCAGCGCGGCAACCTGTTGCGCCCCCGATTTTGGCGTTTGCTGTTCGACATCCTGCGTTTTAACCGCCTGGCCACGGGGCTGGCCCAAGCCCACAACGACGGCGCCTTGATGATGCCTTTGCAAGACTTCTTGGACCAGCATGGGTTTGGCAGCAGCTTTCGCGATGGGTATTTGCTCCCTATGTTGGGCTGCATCTGGAGTTGTCCGACCTCGCAAATGCTGCAATTCCCGGCCGCCACCATGGTGCGGTTTTGCGACAACCACGGTTTGCTGCAGGTCAACCACCGGCCGCAGTGGTTCACGGTCAAAGGTGGCGCCCAGCACTATGTCAAGGCGATCACCGAGCGCATCATTGACAAACGCCTAAACACCCCGGTGCTGGGGATCGCGCGTGATGAGCAGGGTGTGCAAGTGACCACCGCGCAAGGCAACGAGCGCTTTGACGAGGTCATCATCGCCACCCATGCCGACCAAGCGCTGCGCCTGTTGCAGCAACCCACCGGCGCAGAGGCGGCGCTCCTTGGGCAAATCCGCTTTCAGGCCAACCGCGCGGTTTTGCACACGGATGCCAGCGTGATGCCCAAAAAGCGCCTGGCCTGGGCCGCCTGGAACTACCAGCGCACCAGCGAGCACACGGAGCATGCACAGGTGTGCCTGCATTACTGGCTCAACCGGCTGCAACCCCTGCCCTTTGAGCAAGATGTGTTTGTCTCCCTCAACCCAGCGCAGCAGATCGGTCCGCTGCATGTGCTCGGCAGCTTTGACTACGACCACCCGGTGTTTGACCTGGCAGCCATCCGCGCCCAACGCCAGCTCCCTCAACTGCAAGGGCAACACCACACCTGGTTCGCTGGCGCCTGGATGGGCTATGGCTTTCATGAAGACGGCTTGAAGGCTGGTCGCGCCGCGGCCAATGGGGTGTTGACCAAGATTCACCAGGAGGCAGCGGCTTGAACCCAGCATTGGCCAGCCCCGCCATGCCGATGATCGGCACCGGACAGGTGCGCCACACCCGGCTGCGCCCGAGCCACCATGCCTTTGCCTACGCCACCTGGTTTCTCATGTTGCCGATGCGGCAAATGGCGCGCACCGGCGCGGGTGACTTGGCATACAACCGCCGTGCCTGGGTGTGTTTTTTCGACCAAGACCATGGCGATGGCCGGGGCCCTGAGCAGGGCGGTGCACTGGCATGGTTAGATGAATTACTGCTCACACAAGGCGTTCACGATGCCCAAGGCGAGGTCTGGTTGCATACCTATGCACGGGTGCTGGGCTATGTGTTCAAGCCGGTGAGTTTTTGGTATTGCCACCGCGCTGACAACAGCCTGGCAGCCATCGTGGCCGAGGTGAACAACACTTTTGGTGAACGCCACTGCTATGTGCTGCCCGCGCCGCGCTACGGGCAAACGCTGTTGGCTGACAAGGTTTTATACGTCTCACCGTTTTGTGAAGTGCGCGGCGACTATGCGTTTCGATTCATGCGTACCGACGGCGAACAAGGCGCACGCACCGT
>CAMCES010000053.1 GCA_945873925.1 Bordetella parapertussis | reverse complement strand
AGGGGTTGGAGGTGAGCATCAAGGTCTCACTCATGCCATAGCGTTCAAGCACGGTGTGCCCAGTGCGTTGTTGCCAATCTTGAAAGGTGTCGACCAGCATGGGTGCTGAGCCCGAAATGAACAAACGCATTTGGGCGCACACCTCAGGCGTCAGACCCGCCTGGCCCAGCAAGCGTGTGTAGAAGGTCGGTACCCCCATGAACACGGTGGCACGCGGCAGATCGGCCAAGACACGCTGCGGCTCGAACTTCGCGTGCCACAGCATGGGGCTGCCATTGAGCAGCGCAGCGTGGATGGCGATGAACAAACCATGCACATGGAAGATCGGCAAAGCATGGAGCAGCACATCGCCCCTGACCCAACCCCAATAGGACTGCAACACCTGCGCGTTGCTGCCCAGGTTGGCGTGGCTGAGCATCGCGCCCTTGCTGCGTCCGGTGGTGCCACTGGTGTACAAAATCGCAGCCAAATCGCTGGGCTCGCGTTGCACCGGGGTTTGCTGGTCGCTGTGGTGGGCCGCGCGGTCAAGCAAGCTGCCGCTGCGCTGGTCAGACAAGGTCATGACATACGCTGTGCCAGCTTGGAACGCGATTTTGCTGACCCAGCCTAAGTTGGACGGTGTACAGACCACCAAGGCGGGTTCAGCGTTGGCCACAAAATAAGCCAATTCAGCGCTTTGGTAGGCCGGGTTGAGTGGCAAAAACACATGACCAGACCGCAAAGTGGCCAGGTACAAGATCAGCGCCTCGACCGATTTATCCACTTGCACCGCGATGCGTGATCCATCAGGCAGCTGCAAGCTTTGCAAGCAGTTGGCCATCATGGCACTGCCGCGCTCCAGGTCGCGCCAGCTGTAGCGCAGCCCTGTGTCGGTTTCCACCGCCACGCTGTCAAGGTCCTGGGGAAAGCCATGCCGCAGCAGGGTATAGAGGTTGGCGTTCATGGCAGTCCGCTCAACGCTGGACAGATGGCGCGCTGCGCCCAGCCCACCAAGCCATGACCAAGCCAATCAGCACCATGGGCACGCACAGCCATTGCCCCATGCTCAGGCCCAGAGCGAGCAGCCCCAGGTGGGCATCAGGCTCACGGAAATACTCGGCCACAAAACGCATCGCGCCATAACCGATCAAGAAAAATCCAGAAATGCGGCCGACCGGCTGGGGCTTGCGGGCTTGCCACCAAAGCAGTGCAAACAGCAACAAACCTTCGAGCAATAACTGGTAGACCTGTGAGGGGTGGCGCGGCACCAAGCTGCCACTTTGCGGAAACACCATGGCCCAAGGCAGGCTGGGGTCGGCAGCACGGCCCCACAACTCGCCATTGATGAAATTGCCCAGCCGCCCGGCGGCCAAGCCCGTGGGCACACAAGGCGCGACAAAGTCGGTGACCCACAGCCATTGGCGCTTGCGCTGCCAAGCAAACAGCGCCAAGGCGCCAATCACGCCCAACATGCCGCCATGGAAACTCATGCCGCCCTGCCACAGGTAAAGCACCTCTAGGGGATGTTCAAGGTAATAGCCTGGCTTGTAAAACAAGCAATAGCCCACCCGCCCGCCCAACACCACGCCCAGCACGCCATAGGTCATCAAGTCGTCAATGTCTTTGCTGGTCCATAGGCCCTGGGCTTTCAAGGGTGCATAGGGCGGGTGCGACAGCCGCCAGCGAGCGAGGCCGAGAAACAACACAAAGGCAGCCAAATATGTCAGGCCGTACCAGTGAATAGAGATGGGGCCGAGCGCCAGGGCAACGGGGTCGAATTGAGGGTGTATCAGCATGTTTGTATTGTGCGTTAACACTGCAGGGGTAACCCAAAACACAGCACATCGGGTTGTTGTCCCCCCTTCGACCGCTAAACTTGCGGTTTTCATGTGAATGGACTGATTGCCATGGCCACCTCCCCGATCAAAATCAACCGCCGTTCGGCCCACATCACCGAGGGCAAATCGCGTGCTCCCAACCGCTCCATGTACTACGCGATGGGCTACGAGCAAAGCGACTTTGTCAAACCCATGGTGGGCGTGGCCAACGGTCACAGCACCATCACCCCTTGCAACAGCGGCTTGCAAAAACTCGCTGACGCTGCGGTCGCTGGCATTGAAGAGGCGGGTGGCAACGCACAAATTTTCGGTACCCCCACCATCTCCGACGGCATGTCCATGGGCACCGAGGGCATGAAGTACTCCTTGGTCAGCCGCGAAGTCATCTCTGACTGCATCGAAACCTGTGTCGGCGGCCAGTGGATGGACGGCGTGCTGGTGGTGGGCGGCTGCGACAAAAACATGCCCGGCGGCATGATGGGCATGCTCCGGGCCAATGTGCCAGCCATTTATGTGTATGGCGGCACCATCCTGCCCGGCAGCTTCCAAGGCAAAGACCTCAACATCGTGAGCGTGTTCGAGGCCGTGGGCCAAAACGCCGCTGGCAACCTGAGCGACAGCGATTTGTTGGAAATAGAAAAACGCGCCGTGCCAGGCACGGGTTCATGTGGCGGCATGTACACCGCCAACACCATGTCCTCTTCCTTCGAGGCCTTGGGCATGTCCCTGCCCTATTCTTCGACCATGGCGAATCCGCATGACGAGACCCAAAACTCGGCCAAGGCGGCTGCCAAGGTGCTGATCGAAGCGATCAAAAACGACTTGAAGCCACGCGACATCGTGACCAAAAAAGCGATTGAAAACGCGGTGGCGGTCATCATGGCCACCGGTGGTTCGACCAACGCGGTGTTGCACTTCTTGGCCATTGCCCATGCAGCCGAAGTGGACTGGTCGATTGACGACTTTGAGCGCATGCGCAAAAAGATCCCTGTGATTTGTGACCTCAAACCCAGCGGCCAGTTCTTGGCGGTGGACCTGCACAAAGCCGGTGGCATTCCGCAGGTCATGAAACTGTTGTTGAACGCTGGTTTGTTGCACGGCGACTGCATGACCATCACCGGCAAAACCGTGGCGGAGAACCTGGCGGATGTGCCCAACGAGCCGCGCGCTGACCAAACCGTGATCCGCCCGATCAACAAGCCGATCTACGCCGAAGGCCACCTGGCCATCCTCAAAGGCAATTTGTCACCCGAGGGTTGTGTGGCCAAGATCACCGGCTTGAAAAACCCGGTCATCACCGGTCCCGCCCGTGTGTTTGACGACGAACAATCTGCTTTGAAAGCGATTTTGGACGGCAAGATCAAGGCCGGTGACGTGATGGTGTTGCGCTACCTCGGCCCCAAAGGCGGCCCAGGCATGCCTGAAATGCTGGCACCCACCAGTGCCTTGATTGGCGCGGGCTTGGGCGAGAGCGTGGGCCTGATCACCGATGGGCGTTTTTCTGGCGGCACCTGGGGCATGGTGGTCGGTCATGTGGCACCCGAGGCAGCGGTGGGCGGCACGATTGCCCTGATCCATGAGGGCGACAGCATCACCATCGATGCCCATCAGCTGGTGCTGCAACTGAATGTGGCCGATGACGAGATTGCCAAACGCCGCGCCAACTGGAAAGCCCCTATGCCGCGCTATGTCCGTGGCGTGCAAGCAAAATTTGCCCACAATGCGTCCAGCGCCAGCAAAGGCGCGGTGTTGGATCTGTTTTAACCAAGGAAATGCAATGAAACGTGTGTTGACCGTCACCCTGACCATCCTGGTTTTGAGCGGTACGGCCTTGGCCGACCAAAAACTCGCTGGTGCGAAAAACTGCTTGGCCTGTCATTCGATGGGCACGGCTGTGGTCGGCCCCGCCTTGAAAGAGGTTGCCAAAAAATACGCAGGCGACAAGAACGCGCCGGCCATGTTGGCCACCAAAATCCGCCAAGGAGGCGGTGGTGTTTGGGGTGCGGTGCCGATGCCAGCCAATCCTCAGGTGAGTGAAGCCGATGCCAAGAAACTGGCGGCCTGGATTCTCAGCTTGAAATAAGCCACTCAAAGCCGCACGGCATGGGGACCATGGTCAGTGGTTGTCAGTCAACTGATTCAAGATGGCCGGGTTCTCGAGCGTTGACGTGTCCTGCGTGATCGCCTCGCCCTTGGCGATCGAGCGCAACAAACGGCGCATGATCTTGCCCGAGCGGGTTTTCGGCAGGTTGTCGCCAAAGCGGATGTCCTTGGGCTTGGCGATCGGACCGATCTCCTTGCCCACATGGTCACGCAAAATTTTGGCAATGTGCTTGGCTTCCTCGCCTGTCGGGCGCGACCGCTTCAACACCACAAAAGCGCAAATCGCCTCGCCCGTGGTGTCGTCAGGACGGCCCACCACCGCGGCCTCGGCCACCAAGTCGGTGCAACTGACCAAGGCAGATTCGATCTCCATCGTGCCCATGCGGTGGCCAGACACGTTCAACACATCGTCGATGCGGCCAGTGATCGTGAAGTAGCCGGTTTTCGCGTCGCGGATCGCGCCGTCACCTGCCAGGTAGTACTTGCCCTTGAACTCATTGGGGTAGTAACTCTTGACGAAACGATCAGGGTCACCCCAGATGGTGCGGATCATGGAAGGCCATGGCTTCTTGACCACCAAGATGCCGCCTTCACCGTTGGGCATGTCGTTGCCCGCCTCGTCGACGATGGCGGCTTGGATGCCAGGGAAAGGCAAGGTGCAAGAACCAGGCACCATGGGGGTCACGCCGGGCAGCGGCGTGATCATGTGACCGCCGGTTTCGGTTTGCCAGAAGGTGTCGACAATCGGGCAGCGGCTGCCACCCACATGCTGGTGATACCACTCCCAAGCGGCGGGGTTGATCGGCTCGCCCACCGAGCCGAGCAAACGCAGGCTGCTGAGGTCATAGCGGTCGGGGTGAACAGCGGCCGTGCCTTCGGCGGCCTTGATCAATGAACGGATGGCCGTGGGCGCGGTGTAAAAAATGCTCACCCGGTGGTCTTGGATCATTTTCCAAAACCGGCCTGCATCTGGGAAGGTAGGCACGCCTTCAAACACCACCTGGGTGCCGCCCAAGGCCAATGGGCCGTAGGCAATGTAAGTGTGGCCAGTGACCCAACCGATATCAGCAGTGCACCAAAACACATCGTCGTGTTTCAAATCGAAGGTCCACTCGGTGGTGAGCGCGGCATGCATCAGGTAGCCGCCGGTGCTGTGCTGCACACCTTTGGGTTTGCCCGTGGAGCCAGAGGTGTAGAGCAAAAACAGCGGGTGCTCGGCACCCACCCAAACGGGTTCACAGGTGCTGGGCTGTTTGTCAGCCACGTCAGCCATCCACAGGTCACGACCCGCGTGCATGGGGATGTCAGCTCCTGAGCGCTTGACCACCAAGACGTTTTGAATGGTTTCGCAGCCGCCCAAGCTCAGCGCTTCGTCGACGATGGCTTTCAGGGGAAGTTGCTTGCCGCCACGCATTTGGTGGTCGGCGGTGATGACGAGTTTGGCGCCAGTGTCTTGGATGCGGTCACGCAAGGACTGCGCCGAGAAACCACCGAACACCACCGAGTGGGTGGCGCCAATGCGGGCGCAGGCTTGCATGGCAGCCACGCCGTCGACCGACATGGAGATGTAGATGATGACCCGGTCGCCCTTTTGGATGCCCAAGGAGGTGAGCGCATTGGCGTACTGGCAGGTTTTGGCCAGCAACTGGGCGTAAGTGGTGCGGGTGACTTGTCCGTCATCGGCTTCAAAAATGATGGCGGTTTTGTCGCCCAAGCCACGCTCGATGTTGCGGTCCAAGCAGTTGTGGGAGGCGTTGAGCATGCCGTCCTCGAACCAGGTGAAAAAAGGCGCTTTCGATTCATCGAGCACCTTGGTGAACGGTTTTTGCCAGTCCAACACACGCCGCGCCTGTTCCGCCCAAAACCCCTCGTAGTCCTCGCTGGCCTGTTTGGTCAGGGCCTCGTAGGCGGCCATGCCAGACACATGGGCTTTTTTCGCAAACGCTGCGGGCGGATGGATGATGGGCAGTTCGTGGTGGTGCTGGCTCATGGCTTGTCTCCTGTTGGGTCTGGTCGCTTGTGCGACTCTCGATTGGGCGTGAATGTCGTTGATGGCTCTTACACCCTACTGACTGGCACGAAGCTTACGCTTGGCAGCAGATCTGCACCCGCGCTGGCTTTCCCTAGAATCCGTATAAAGGGGTTTTCGCCCTGTTGCCTTAGAAAGCCATTCCATGACCAACTCACCTCCCCCACTGGCAGACCAGCCCAGCACCTTGTCGCGCATGATTTTCGCCACCCGCTGGCTGCAATTGCCTTTGTATGTGGGCTTGATCGCGGCACAGTGCGTTTACGTCTTTCATTTTTGGGTCGAGTTGGTGCACCTGCTGGAGGCCGTGTTTGGCAGCCAAGAAGCCTTGCAAGCCCTGACCACCAGCATTGGCTACAAATCAGACACTGTGCCCACCAAGCTGACCGAAGCGATCATCATGCTGGTCATTCTGGGCCTGATCGATGTGGTGATGATTTCCAACCTGCTGATCATGGTGATCGTGGGTGGCTATGAGACCTTCGTCTCGCGGATGTACCTCGAGCAACACCCTGACCAACCCGAGTGGCTCAGCCATGTCAACGCCTCGGTGCTCAAGGTGAAATTGGCCATGGCCATCATTGGCATTTCCTCGATCCATCTGCTCAAGACCTTCATCAACGCAGCCAATTACGATGAGAAAGTGCTGATTTTTCAAACCGTGATTCACATTGCTTTTCTGTTCAGCGCCATCGCGATTGCCTATACCGACAAATTGCTGAACCAAACCCGCGTGATCGGCAACGAAGCCAACCAACACCACTGATTCCTGTCCATGACCACCATCACCCAACATGACCTAACCGAATCCATAGCGGCGGCTCTGCAATACATCAGCTACTACCACCCTGCCGACTACATCGCCCATTTGGCCCGCGCTTACGAGCGCGAGCAAAGCGCGGCAGCCAAAGACGCGATCGCACAAATCCTGACCAACAGCAAGCTGAGTGCGATTGGCCACCGGCCCATCTGCCAAGACACCGGTATCGTGAATGTGTTTTTGAAAGTTGGCATGGGCGTGCGTTTTGAGGGTTTCAAGGGCGGCTTGGATGATGCGATCAACGAAGGCGTGCGCCGCGCCTACAACCTGCCAGAAAACCGCTTGCGCGCCAGCATCGTGGCCGACCCCCAGTTTGAGCGCAAAAACACCGGTGACAACACGCCTGCGGTCATCTTCACCGAACTCGTCCCGGGCAACACCCTGGAAGTCACGGTCGCTGCCAAGGGCGGCGGCAGCGAGAACAAAAGCAAGCTGGTCATGCTCAACCCCAGCGACTCGCTGGTGGACTGGGTGCTGAAAACCGTGCCCACCATGGGCGCAGGCTGGTGCCCGCCTGGCATGCTCGGCATCGGCATCGGTGGCACCGCAGAAAAAGCCATGCTGATGGCTAAAGAAAGCCTGATGGACGACCTGGACATGCATGCATTGCAAGCCAAGGCCACCAAGGGTGACCAGCTGTCGCAGACCGAAGAGCTGCGCCTGGAACTGATGGACAAGGTCAACGCCTTGGGCATCGGCGCACAAGGCCTGGGCGGCCTGACCACGGTGCTCGACGTGAAAATCAAGATGTACCCGACCCATGCGGCGAGCAAGCCGGTGGCCATGATCCCCAACTGCGCAGCGACCCGCCATGCGCACTTCGTGATGGACGGCTCGGGCCCGGTTTACCTCGACCCGCCCTCACTCGACCTGTGGCCCAAGGTGGACTGGACCCCCGACACCCAGAAAAGCCAACGCGTGGACCTCAACACCTTGACCAAGGCGCAAGTCGCGGCTTGGAAACCCGGTCAAACACTGTTGCTCAATGGCAAGATGCTCACCGGCCGAGACGCTGCCCACAAACGCATCCAAGACATGCTGGCCAAGGGCGAGTCGTTGCCAGTGGACTTCACCAACCGGGTGATTTATTACGTCGGTCCGGTCGACCCGGTCGGCGACGAGGCCGTCGGTCCTGCAGGCCCGACCACCGCCACCCGCATGGACAAATTCACCGAGATGATGCTCGCGCAAACCGGCTTGATCGCCATGGTGGGCAAGGCCGAGCGCGGCCCGACCGCGATTGAAGCGATTCAAAAGCACCAAAGTGCTTATCTGATGGCGGTGGGTGGCGCGGCTTATTTGGTGAGCAAAGCCATCAAGCATGCCAAGGTGGTCGGGTTTGCAGACCTCGGCATGGAAGCCATTTATGAGTTTGATGTGGTGGACATGCCGGTCACCGTGGCGGTCGATGCCGGTGGCACCAGCGCGCACATCACCGGCCCGGCTGAATGGTCCAAGCGCATTGCCAGCGGCGAGTTCAAGGGCATTGGGCTCAAACGCGATTGAGCCCATATCAACCATTGCGATTCACGCCCATGACACCCGCATCAACAGCCCCGATCGGCGTGTTTGACAGCGGCGTGGGCGGCCTGAGCATCTTGCAGGCCCTGCAGCAGCAGATGCCGCATGAGCGTTTTGTTTACCTGGCCGACAGTGCCCACGCACCTTATGGCGAACGGGATGCCACTTTTGTGCAAGCCCGTGCCCAGCAGATCTTGCAATTCATGCACGGCGAGCACCAGGTCAAAGCGCTGGTGGTGGCTTGCAACACCGCAACAGCGCTGGCCATCCAAAGCCTGCGCGATAGCCTGCCTCAGACACCGATCCTCGGGGTCGAACCAGCGGTCAAACCTGCAGCCGCGCAAAGCCAGACCAAGCGGGTTGGGGTGATGGCCACGCCTGCCACCTTGCAGAGCGAGAAATTCCAAATCCTGCTCAAGGGCTTGGACACGGAGACTGAATTTGTACTGCAAGGCTGTGAGGGCTTGGCAGATGCGATTGAGCAGCAATGGCAACGCAGTGACAACACCAAGGTTTTGCAGTTGTGTCAACACCATCTGCGGGCCATGGGCGAGTTTGGCGAAGCACCCGGGCAAATCGACACCCTGGTGCTGGGTTGTACCCACTACCCTTTTGCACTGAACGAGTTGCGTTCTTTGGTGGGTAAGACGGTCCAAATCATCGACAACGGTGAGCCAGTGGCTCGCCATGCGCAAAAGGTGTTGGCAGACAAAGAATTGACAGCGGTGTCAGGGATGGGCGGCATCGCGCTGTTTGCCACGGGTGAGACGGGAAGTTTGCAGCATGCGGCTGACATGTGGTTGGCCCAAGCAAGCCAGGCGGTTACCACAGCCAAGGTTTGAGTGTTTGGCTGCCGCTCAGTGCAGGTGACGCGGCCTGCGCCCGCCGTGACCGGATCCACCGGTTCCTCGCGGCGGCTTGCTGATTTCAAGTGAACTCAACAGCGAGTCAAACCGTTTGTTAAACAGTTTGTCCACCTCGAGCACCACATCGGTCAATTCAGACGCGTTAAAGTGGCGCTCCATGAGATTGACCAGGTCTTGCACCAACAAATCACGCTGCACCTGCATGATGGCTGCGGGTGTCGGGCCGACAAACAGCATCAGGAAATCGTCGCGGGAATCGCGGCCTTGCGCCTCGTCTTCCTCGTCAAACTCGGCGTCATAAAACGTGACCTCCAAAGCTGCGCCTGAGAGGGTCAAGTCGTTCAAGCACATGCACATGTCGTCCAAGGCTTGGCGGAAATCCTCCTCGCCCTTGATGGTCCAGCACATTTGCAGCAAGTGCTCGTTTTCATCGAAGCTTATACCGGGCTCTTCCTCGTAGAAACTGCCTGCACCTTCAGACAGTGAGCGAGCACCGGCATACATCCAAACAGAGCGAAGAGCGTCTTGAATTTGCTCGAAAGTGACTTCCTCGCGCAGGGGCACATTGCCATGCACATGGATTTCAAAGGTGGTGGTGTATTTAGACATGAAAGCATGATAGCAGTGGCCCAAAACCGCGCTGCTGCCCAGGGCTTCAAGGGGTGTCGGAGATTTTGCTGTCACCCAATAACTCACAGGAGGTGTCTGCGTGTGCTTGACAAGGAAATTCCTGGCATGGTGCCCGAGACCGGAATCGAACCGGTACGCCGCCTCTCAGCAAGCGGCGGATTTTAAGTCCGCTGTGTCTACCAATTTCACCACTCGGGCGAGTGCTTGAAGGACGCTATTGTGGCAAATATTCAAGGGGCCAGCGCTTGTTCGTTCAAAAGAATGCGCTGACCAACGTCAGCAGGCAGCCAAACCTTGGAGCCTTGAAAATAGATTTCAATGGATTTCAAGTCTTGCGCCGCGATGGTCCAGGGCGATTGACCATGAACCGTGCGTCCCGCGCCTGCGCTGAGGGTGATCAGGGTTTGTTTGCGCTTGCCATCGTCCACACAAATATTCATGGCCTTGCTGGCCACCAAGTAAACATAGGTGCCAGGTTTGCTGGGCTGCAAAGACGGGTTGGCGATACGCACTTGCTCAGACTGGAGGTTTTTGCATTCAGTGGCTGTGCTGCTGTTTGTTGCCACTGGTGGGACCGTTGTCGGGGTCATGGCTTCGGTGGTGAGCTTGTCTGCTTTGTGAGGGGGTGGTTCATTTGCAGAGACCAAGGGCACTGGCTCTGCAGTTGAAGCGCTGACTTCAGAAGACAGTGGTTTTACCCACTCAGAGTACAAAGCCTGAGAGCGCTGTTGATTGGATTGCCACGCAAAAAATCCAAAAAAACCCGCGGCCACGGCGGTGGCCAACAGTTTGTAGAGCATGCTTTTATTGCGACGTACATCAGAGTGCACCACCGTGCTGTTGAGGCTTTTCTCTGAGAGGCGAATGATGTCGTCGATCACGCTGCTTGAGCTGCGAGGGCTTGGCGGGCCAGCACTTTCGACTTTGTTTTCCAAGGCAGCAGGCGCTTCCAGTAAGCGGATCACGCGGCGCATGGATTGGGCTTTGATTTGCGCGGAATAAAAAAGCGATCCACCACCCTCCTCGAGCTGCCGCACTTGCCCGGGAGACAGGTTGACCAGGGCCGCGAGTTGCGCCAAATCCAAACCAGCAGCCAAGCGCAGGCTTTTCAAATGAGCGGCATCGTGAACCGAGTCTTCCATGGGAATGAGTGAGGTTAGAACTTGCTGAATGTAATCCTACAACGGTTGTGAGTCTATGCTGGTTTTCTTGGGGGGTTGGGGCATGTAATTCAATTCTTTCGGGTTCATTTTTTTGGAATTCGGGACCTAAGATGCATGTATGTCATGCACCACCATCCGAGACATTCGCTACGAGGTTCGAGCCATCTCAGGTCCTGCTGAGAAAGCGCCATTGGTTTTTTTGCACGAAGGTTTGGGCTCGGTGGCGATGTGGCAAAC